>DAONEL010000012.1:0-35498 GCA_035403045.1 Bacteroidales bacterium | reverse complement strand
TATATTTACTTCCTATTTCTATTCCACACAATTTTACACCAACTATCAAAACCAGTTAACCATGAGAAAATATTTACTACTCTTTGCCGTGCTTTGGGCAGTTTTTACAAATGTCCAGGCACAGGACCAGCCGGTCAGCCCTTCAATTATCGGTGTCGGTGAATTTCACGGTTTGTCTCAACCCTTGCGCGATGCTCCCGTTCTTACCGAGGAAGACTGGGCCAGGATGCAGGAAGATGCTAATAAACCAAGAAATGAAGAATTAAGAGAGCGTTCATATCCGTTTGCTGCCACAGCATTGCCCAAAGGTAACGACCCAGTATGGCAGCAGGCTTACGGTGCTACTCAGCCTCCAAGAGCTCCGATTGTCTCATTCAGCGGGCAGACATCACCCTATTATCCATCGGATGCTAACGGTGCTGTCGGGCCAAACCATTATATGCAGACAATAAACTGCGTATATGCCATTTATAACAAAGCGGGTACCCTTGTAGCCGGGCCCTCGAACCTCAACACACTTTTCAGCGGCGTTACGGGCGCAACTTATAACGACGGTGACCCTGTTGTTCTGTACGACGAAATGGCAGACCGCTGGGTAGTATGCGAATTCTCGGTAAGCGGCTCGAATGACTATATGCTCATGGCTGTTTCGCAGACAAATGACCCGACCGGATCATGGTACCGTTATTCTTTTGATGTTGCGGATATGCCCGATTATGAAAAAATGGCTGTGTGGCCTGATGGATATTACATGGGTATGAATAATAGCAGCGGGAAAGATGTTTACGTATTCCAGCGTTCACAGATGCTGGTTGGAGGAACAGCCCAATTTGTTGGGTTCGACAATCCCAACAGGCCGACAACAATTGATGGTTTTATGTGTGTGCCTCCTATTGATAATGATGGCACGGCTGCGCCAACCGGTATGCCTGGAATGTTTATCACCATAAATGATGATGCTATTGGTGGCGGATCTGATCAGCTATGGCTTTATAAATTGACAGTAAACTGGACTACGCCCTCCTCCTCAACCTTTGCACGTACACAGCAGATTGGAGTTGCTGCCTTCGATAGCAACTTTGGGGCTAATTGGGACAACATTAAACAACCCGGTACTACACGCGAACTCGATGCTGTTCCCCAGGTTCTAATGAACGCACCTCAATATCGGAATTTCGGAACTTATCATACTATTGTCTGTTGCCATACAGTTGATGTTGATAACACAGACCATGCAGGTGTTCGTTGGTATGAGCTAAGGTCGACGGATGGGTCGACATGGTCATTAAGACAAACAGGCACTTATGCGCCTGATACTCATTCACGCTGGATGGCCAGTATTCGTTTGAATGCCCAGAATGAGATCGGGCTTGGATATTCCATCTCAAGCACCTCGCTTTATCCCGGCATCAGGTACACCGGGCAATCTTCAGCGGCTTACGCTGCAGGAGCAGGTGTGATGGACCTGGCTGAACAAACTGTTGTGACAGCCACCACTTCTCAGACTGCATACAACAGGTGGGGCGACTATTCAGGCATGAGTGTCGATCCGGCGGATAATAAAACTTTCTGGTACACAACACAATATGGAGGATCGCGGCAGACAAATATCTGTTCATTCCAGGTAGCGGCAGCACCTGCAACTCCTGATCTCATTGTTCAGAATCCGGCAACCACACCAGCCTCTGTTAACGACGGGGCTGCAACCACAGCATCATGCACTGTTAAAAACCAGGGCGGTGCTGATGCAGGCGCTTCAAACCTGAAATATTACCTGTCAACTGACGCAACTTACGGCTCGGGTGATGTACTCCTTGCCACTGATGCTGTTTCAGCGCTCACGGCCGGTAGTACGGCATCCGTGAGTGAGGTGCTCACGATTCCGTCAGGCACTGCAATAGGGACATATTATATCGTTTTCTTCGCCGACGCAGATGGATCAGTAACTGAAGGTAATGAGGCGAATAACACTGGTTATGTTCAAATAAGCGTTACTTCAGCAGCCGGCTCCCCGGACCTTATTGTTCAGAACCCTGCAGCAACTCCCACATCAATACTTGCCGGAAGTACAACATCTGCTTCGTGCACGGTTTATAATCAGGGAACTGCAATAGCAGTTGCTTCAAACCTGAAGTACTATCTCTCCACCGATAATACCTACAGTTCAGGAGATACATATCTGGCTACCAGTACTGTTGCTTCACTTGCTGCAAGTGGCTCAGCTGCTGTTAATGCCTCTCTTACCATTCCTTCAACTACAGGTGCAGGTACATATTATGTAATCTTTTTGGCTGACGCTGATGGAGCTGTTATTGAAAGCAACGAAACGAATAATACAGGCAGCGTGGCAATAACTGTTACGGTATCTATCACTGGTTGTACAAGTACTTCACAATATCCAAGTTCCACGCTTACTCCGACATCAGCCTGGAAATCTCAGAACTCTATCTATGCCGGTGAGTACACAGCTTTCAATGTTACTTCAGGCCGGACATATTATTTCTCCTATTGTTCGGCTGATGGAGCAAGCGCCTCTTACAATTCTGAGCTTACGCTGCGAAACAAGGCCACAGATGCTTTTATTGCATACTCAGATGATTACTGCGGTGATGATGCCAAAATAATATGGAAAGCTACCTTCACCGGTACAGTTAAGCTGGTGACTACAGTTTCAGGTTGTGGTACCAACAATACAAGTACCAAGCTCCGATACAAATATGCAAATGCAAAAGAATTGGAAGAAGATGGTATAGAAACTGTTACTTATCAGGTGTATCCAAATCCTACAACCGGCAAAATTTGGGTAGAATCAAACAACGGTTTTGAAAACGTACAGAAAATCACAGTGCTAGATGCTACCGGAAAAGTTGTACAAACTATCGATATATCTGAAAGGCCGGATGCAATATACTCGTTTGATCTTGGAGGCAAAACTGCAGGCTATTACCTGATCAGAATAACAGGTGATAACATTAGTGAACAACTAAAAGTTGTGCTGACAAAATAGCAACAATTGTTTAGCAGAAAAGCCGTTTCCCTCGGAGGAGACGGCTTTTTTTTGTCAAGTAATACAGGTTAGTGACCAAATTACCTATAACAGGGCCGCGATTAACCAATCTTACTGATATGTTTAACGCGCTCTATGTCAGTGATCTCCAAATGCTTTCCGTCGAGTTTTATAATATTCTCATGTTGCCACCTGGATAAAGTCATGATCACGTTTTCGGTGCTGCAGCCGGCAAATTCTGCCAGTTCCTTGCGTTTAAGCGACATTTCAAACGAATTGCTGTGGTAAACCTCATGGGCGAGGTAAAGAATAATATCTGCAATTCTGCCTTCTTTCTGCTTATGGGCAAGGCTTACAAAATTCAGGACTGATTTTTTAAACATCTCTGATGCCATGTTAAAAAGCATGATTGAGAACTTAGCATTGTCAGTCATAACGCTGAGTAAAACATCGGCATCGATCAGGATCACTTCGCAGTCTTCAACAGCCACTATCGAGAAAAGGTTATTATCCTTATAAAAGAGGTTTGCGCCACCCAGGATTTTTGATGAAGATACAATGGTGAGAATGAGGTTTTTATTCGACTCATTTTCGTAGTTGAATTTAACAATTCCTTTCTCGAGATAAACGATATGGGTTGATAAACCTCCCTGTTTCAGGATGGTTTCGCCTTTTTTGAAAGTGAGTTTCACCGATGATTTCTCAATTCTGTCAAACTCTTTCTCTGAAATGAACTGCAGCGACACCCTTTTGAGCCAGTTATATTCCTGTGAATCTTTTGTGAATGGCATAGCTTATCTGGAATTTGACCGCAAATATAACATCTAATATCCTGACATTGATTATTTAATGTTTTTATATGTAAAGACTAACATGATGAAATTTATTAAACACGGATGTGAAGGCTATTTTTGATAAATAATGTATTACGATACAGGTATTGCAAGGAATGATTGAAAATAAGAATCCCGGTAGAGGCAAATATCACGATAAGCTCATTGATTTTTACTTCGATCATCAGATTCTAAAAATGCATTAATGTTGGAATTATGGGTAAACTGTATGATAAACTGGCAGAAGATGTGAGGTTTGTTGAAAGCCTTAAAGCCTGTATCAATTGTGGTACCTGTACCGCCATCTGCCCGGCTGCAGAGTTCTACAATTATGAGCCAAGAGTTATCGCCACCACGGTGCAATCGCAGGATGATTCAAAAATAGAAGAACTTCTCAAGAGTGAAACTATCTGGTATTGTGGTGAATGCATGTCGTGCAAAACCCGGTGCCCGCGAGGCAACGCTCCCGGCTTGCTCATTATCGCTCTTCGGTCGCTGTCACAGGATCTGGGGTATTTCACAGCATCTGAAAAAGGCAGGCAGCAACTGGCTATCAAGCGCACCATAGGGGAGTGGATACTAAAATACGGTTACTGTGTAAATCCTGACCTCTTGAATCCCCGGCTTCACCCTGAACAAGGGCCGGTATGGGAATGGGAAAGGGATAACATTGAACCTGTGATGGAAAAACTCGGGGCAAACTATCATGGTGACGGGCCGGGAGCCTTGCGCCGCATGTCTGATGATGACCTGGAAGAAATACGCAGAATATTCGACATTACAGGCGGGACTGAACGATTTGATAAAATCGAGAAATTTTCGGAAACGAAAGCGGAAGAAATGCATCTTGAGTTAGGACACGATATTGACAGCGAATATTTCGATTATGTATATACTACCAACAATTCGAAGCACACGAAATCATGAAACACGAAGGTAAAAAGCTTGTTTGGCAGGAATATCAGAAAGAAATCGCTGATGATCATTTTTTCTATGCACGCAGTTGCATCAGGCAGACATTCTTCCCGGGATCAGAAAAGGTGTTCACAAAGATACTCAAGGACGAACTGGGCAAAGATGTTTATGACAGTGAACATCATACGTCATGCACTGGCATAGGCTACCACGCCGATGCTGTTCCGTTTGAAACCACAATGACTGTTGTTGCAAGGCAGTTTGCCCTTATGACAGAAGCTGGTTATGAAAACTATGCTGCATCCTGTATAACCAGTTTTGGGCTTTACACTGAAATACTCGAGACCTGGCATCATTTTCCGGAGGTTGAAGCCAAAGCCCGCGAATTTTTATTCAAAGCAACCGGACGGGAATTTAAAATTCCAAAAAACCTCGCTCACGCCAGCGACATCATTTATAAGTTTCGTCATGAGATAGCTGAAAAGGCAAAATACCGGCTTGTTGATAAGAATACAGGAAAGCCGTTGCGCGTGGTGGAACACATTGGCTGCCACTATTCAAAGATGTTTCCGCACAAAGGAGTAGGCGGCGCCGAATATCCGTATGTTCTCACCGGCATGATTGAAGCCTGGGGCGGAGAAGTGATCGATTATCCCGAACGCAGGCACTGTTGCGGGTTCGGGTTCAGGCAATATATTGTGCAGGCCAATCGCGGTTATTCCATTGCCTGTTCAAAAAAGAAATTCGATTCAATGGAGCCTTATGAACCCGATATGATTATTACAAACTGCCCAGGTTGTCCTATGTTCCTCGACCGCTGGCAATATGCCCTGAGCGAAATGGAAGGGAAAACATACGGGAAAAATGGCAATGGAATTCCGGTATTCACCTACGAAGAAGTTGCCGGGCTGGTGCTCGGGTATGACCCCTGGGAAATTGGTTTGCAGGTTCACCAGGTTCCTGCTGAGCCGCTGCTTGATAAGATTGGAATTGAGTACGATCCAGGCTCAAAATTCAAAGGGCCGAATGGTGAAGACCTTGGACACCCTGAAGCACCATCATATTTAAAATTTTACAAAGAATGAGCAGGAAAATAGCCGTGATAGGTGGCGGTGCCGCAGGCCTCGAAGCTTCCTCAGCCCTGGCTTCACTGGGTTTCAGGGTGATGCTGGTTGAAAAGGAAGATGAAACAGGAGGGCATATCAAAAACTGGCACGCCTTGTTTCCTAACAGGAGGCCGGGAACCGAAGTACTTGAAGCCTTACGAGGCAAACTAAGTAAGGAGGTTGAGTTATTCTCCGGCAAAACCGTCACTGAAATCAAACAGGTCCAGGGCAGGTTTGAAGTTGGCAGCGCCGACGGTTGGAAAGCCGAAGCAGATGCAGTATTGCTGACAACAGGCTTTTCATTGTTCAATGCAAGCAAAAAAGAGGAATACGGGTATGGTATTTATGATAATGTTATTACCTCAGTCGACCTTGAGTCTGCTTTTTCAGCGGGTAAAATTACCATGAAAAATGGCGAACAACCGAAAAGAATTGGATTCGTGCATTGTGTGGGTTCACGTGACGAAAAAGCCGGGAACATTTATTGCTCAAAAGTTTGTTGTGTAACCGCCGTGAAACAAGCCATTGAAGTAAAGCAATTTCTGCCCGAATGTGAGGTGTTTTGCTTCTACATGGATATGCGCATGTTTGGACGTCATTATGAAGAACTATACAAGGAAGCGCAGGAGAAATACTACATTCAGTTTATCCGCGGCAGGTTGAGCGAATCGACCGAAGATCATACAGGGAAAATTATTCTTAAAGTTGAAGATACTTTACTGGGGAAACCACTTAAAATAGGCGTTGATATGCTGGTGCTCATGGTGGGTATGGAGTCGCCCGACATTACCAGGAAACTGGGCAGTGAACTCGGTTTGCTGAACGACAGTGACAGGTTCCTTGTTTCGGCAGATCAGCATATATCAGCCAATGTTTCAGAAATACCGGGATTGTTTTTTGCCGGGACATGTACTGGCCCGAAAAACATTGCCGATACACTGGCTGATGCCAGGTCAGCAGCATTAGCCATAGCCGGTTATTTTGAGAACAATAGTAACAGAAGTTGATAGAAGGTCAGGCAATGGCAGGCACAGTTGAAAAAGTCAGGTTTGGTTTTTCGGTAAATAAGGACCGGCAGATTGACTATGATGCCAATCTGAAGGATATCGCAGATATCGTGCTGAAAGCGGAACCTACAATAAACCTCTGTATATCATGTGGTACCTGCGCTTCAACCTGTACGGCAGGCCAATTCACTGATTTCAGCCTTCGAAAAATGATTCTGCTGGTGAGAAGAGGTGAAACCAAAGGCCTCGAAAATGAAATCTCCAAATGTATGTTGTGTGGCAAGTGCCAGTTGGCTTGCCCGCGGGGAGTTAGTACGCGCAATCTTATTTTACAGATTCACAAAGCATTGAAAACCGGCGCTTTATGACATTTAATATCTTCGTTATACCTTTTTTTGGAGGGCTGCTGTTTTTACTGGCTGTACTTTTCGTCCGGTTTACAGCCTGGTTAGCCACGCTTGATAAAAGCGGCCGCAAGAAACTTGGTCACGGGCTGTTGAACGGACAGGTTTTTCCTGCAACCTGGGAGGTTTTCATGGAAAGCCTTCTACACAGGCGCATGTTCAGGCAAAACAAATTGCTGGGATACATGCACATGAGCTTTGCTTTTGGCTGGCTTCTGCTCATCGTGCTTGGCAACCTGGAATCGAGGATATACAGTGGAGGGCATATCAACCCGCCATATTATCCCATCTTTCTGAAATTTTTCGTTCACGATAAACGCACGTTGCCTTTCGAACTTTACACTTTACCGGGGTTTTTCAGGTTTATCATGGACTTTGTGCTGCTGTTCATTCTTTCAGGACTGGTTTTAGCGTTGATAAAAAGGGCGCGGTCAAAATGGTTCGGAATGAAAAGGACCACACAGCATAGTAAGTTCGACAAATGGGCAATAACATCCCTGTGGTTTATATTCCCTCTGCGTTTGCTGGCCGAAAGCTTCACAGCCGGGGTGTACCAGGGCGGAGGCTTTCTCACTAACACGCTGGGCACTTTTTTTGCGGCATTTCTCCCGGTTGAATACCTGTATTACCCGGCCTGGTGGGCCTATTCCACGGCGCTGGGAGTTTTCTTTGTTACACTTCCCTGGTCGCGGTACATGCACATACCCACAGAAGTTCTGCTGATTTATCTGCGGCATTTTGGTATTAAAACCGGCAAAAAGCCGGATAGTTTTTCGGAAATTGAGATATACTCATGCCCGCGTTGTGGGGTTTGTATTGATGTTTGCCAGATGAATGACGCCCACAGGACAAACTCAACACCGGCTTATTTCCTGCGCTCCTTGCGCTATGGTACCCCCGACAATGATCAGAATGCCAACTGCATGTTGTGCGGACGTTGCCACGAAGTTTGCCCTGTACAGATTGATACCCTGGCTATCCGGGTTGCAGCCCGTTATGATGACAATAAGTTACTGGCACCTTCATTTAAATACCTGGATCGCTTTGAGCCTGCTGATAGTGCCGCAGATGTTCTCTATTTTGCCGGTTGCATGGGACACCTTACACCAGCCGTGAAAAAAGCCATGCTGAAAATACTGGCTGCTTCAGGCGAAAAGTTTAGTTTTATGGATGAGGATGGTTCGGTTTGTTGTGGCAGGCCTCTTTTAATGGCCGGGCTGCATGAAGCAGCAGCGGAACTTATTCAGAAGAACACTCATTTAATAATCAACTCGGGTGCAAAAACATTCGTTACGTCTTGCCCGATTTGTTATAAAGTTTTTAACGAAGAGTACAAGCTGCCGGGAGTAGAAGTGCTTCACCATTCGCAGTATTTGCTGCGTCTTGTTGAGAGCGGCAAAATCAAGGTTAATAGCACCGGTATCACTGCTGTGTATCACGATCCCTGCGAACTGGGACGCGGATCAAAAATTTATGATGAGCCGCGCACTCTCCTTGGCCAACTAGTGACTCTTAACAAAGCTGAACAGGAGCGTGAAAACTCACTGTGCTGCGGAGGTTCTGTTGGCGATCTTTCGATGAATCACTCAGAGCGCACAGTCATCAGGGATGAGGCTTTAAAAGTATTGCTCGCATCACAACCTGACATTTTGGTCACAGCCTGCCCGTTGTGCAAGAAAACCTTCGACAATGGTACTGAAGCGGTAGTGATGGATATAGCAGAAGTGGTTTCTGAACGCCTGCAGCCAGTCACAAAAAAAGAATTAGTAACAGCAGAATTAGCCGGTTAATTTGAATTTTATGAATACTTGCCCTGCCTAAGGGCTATGGGATAACTTCAAAGCAGGAATTTGACTTCCTTCACATCACACTCCCATCGGTTGCCGTTTCTTTCTTCCAGCTGAAGGTGCCCATATTGATTGACTCCCACAATCTTAGCTTCGGCTGCACCTCCCCTTATTTCATAAATGTGCCATTCGTTCAGCCGGTACATGAGGCTGAGATACTCTTCAGTAATTCCTTTCCGGTCGCCCATGCGAAGCTGCGAATACCTTGAATCGAGCCACCTGCAAAGCTGGTCTAGTGTTTCACCAAGAGAGGACTCCCTGCCGGTGACCATTTTGATTGAAACAGGGTTAGGAGCATCGCTCAGAAACCTTTCCTGGTTAACATTCAAACCAATGCCTGCAACCGAGTTTTCGAAAACAGAGCCCAAAACTGAATTCTGGATTAGCATTCCGCATACTTTCCGGTCGCCAATGTAAATGTCGTTTGGCCATTTTATGCTCACCGGCTGCGAGTTTACCTTTGAATGCACCAGGTCATATACACCCAGGGCAATAGCCATCGACAGAATGCTTTGTTTGTCGGGCGGAAGGAATCTGGGATAAAGCAATATGCTAATGGTCAGGTTTTTACCGGGCTCACTTTCCCAAGAATTGTTTTCAAGCCCCCGCCCGGCTGACTGAGTATCAGCGATTACCACGAGGCCTTCAGCCGGGCTTGATGATTTCAACAAATCGAGGATATAAGCATTTGTGGAGGAGATATTGTCGAGGTGGACAATGGATGAACCGATGAGTTTCATGATTTCTGAGGTTAAACCAGAATAAAAATACAACAAAATTCACGGATTGGTGTTTTCAGACTATCTCACTAAATGACAAATTGACTTAAATCCGATCACGGCGCGATGTTTGATACGGTTATGATACGCTTCCGCTAAGTTACATAGCAATTAAATATGTACCTTTGTGAAGATAATGCAGTTACAGATGGCAAAAAGAAAAAAAAGCGAAGCATCCGACTTATTGGCCGACATAGTGGTTAAAGGTATGCAGGAACGAAAAGCGGCAGATATAGTAAAACTGAATCTTGGGCCTTTGCCTAATTCGATTACCGATTATTTTGTCATTTGTCATGGAAACTCACGTACACAGGTTGAAGCCATTGCCGATTCTGTTGAATCAGAAGTAAAAAAGGTTATTGGTATAAATCCCTGGCACCGTGAGGGTTTTGAAAACTGTGAATGGATACTGCTCGATTATTTTGACGTTGTAGTCCATATTTTCCAATCCGAAACCCGCGGTTTTTATCAACTTGAAAGATTGTGGGCAGATGCGGAGCGTACCAATGTTTCGTAATGTTGAACAACTAAGAAATTACTTCAAGCAATAATGGCAGAAGAAAAACAAAATAGCGATCAAAACAGGAAGCCTTTTAACGGAAATATTCCAAAACTGAAAAATCCAAAGTTCAAGTTTAACTTTTACTGGATTTATGGGATACTGGCAGTCATATTTACTTTTCTGTATTTCTCAAACATGGGTACCAGTCCAAAAACCGTTGGCTGGGGGGAACTTAAAACCATGCTGGTCAGCCAGCATGTTGAAAAAATATTGCTGGTCAATAAGGAACAGGCCGAAATATATATCAAAAAAGACAGTCTTTCTCTCAGTAAATACAAAGACCTGAAACCGGGCAACTCACTTAGTTCTCCGTCGCCACAATATACTTACCAGATAGGTTCGGTTGAAACTTTTGAGAAAGATATTCAGGAAGCTCAAAAAGACCTCACCAATCCTGTTTATATTCAAAACGTTACACGTAAAAACTGGGGCTCGGACCTTCTATGGGGAATCCTTCCTTTCGTAGTTCTCATTGCCGGGTGGTTTATCATCATGCGTATGATGAGCCGCGGAAGCGGTGGCGGTGGCGGCCAGATTTTTAATATCGGTAAATCCAAAGCCCAGCTTTTCGACCGCGATACTATGGTAACAACTAATTTCAGTGATGTTGCAGGCCTGGAAGAAGCCAAGGTTGAGATCATGGAAATTGTGGAGTTCCTCAAGAATCCCAAAAAGTACACTGAGCTCGGAGGCAAAATACCCAAAGGCGCATTGCTTGTGGGCCCTCCGGGAACCGGTAAAACCTTGCTCGCCAAAGCAGTTGCCGGTGAAGCCAAGGTGCCTTTCTTCTCCCTTTCAGGTTCCGATTTTGTCGAAATGTTTGTTGGGGTAGGTGCATCACGCGTACGCGACCTGTTCAAACAAGCAAAGGATAAAGCTCCCTGTATCATTTTTATTGATGAAATAGATGCAATCGGCCGTGCCCGTGGCCGTAATCCAATGACCGGCTCCAACGATGAGCGTGAAAATACGCTTAACCAGTTACTTACCGAGATGGATGGCTTCCAGACCAATGCCGGAGTCATTATTCTCGCAGCAACCAACCGCGCCGATATTCTCGACAGGGCGCTGCTGCGTGCCGGACGTTTTGACAGGCAGATACATGTTGAGCTTCCCGACCTCGAAGAACGTAAAGCCATATTTAAAGTCCACATGCGCAATCTGAAACTCGATGAAGGCGTGAATGTGGATTTTCTTGCCAGGCAAACCCCCGGGTTCTCAGGCGCTGATATTGCCAATGTTTGTAACGAATCAGCCCTTATAGCAGCACGTAACGACAAGAAGAAGATTGACAAACAGGATTTTCTCGATGCAATCGATCGTATTATCGGCGGACTTGAAAAGCGCAACAAGATCATTTCACCATACGAGAAGAAAGTTATTGCTTACCATGAATCAGGCCATGCTGCAGTAAGCTGGCTTGTTGAACACGCCAATCCTTTGGTTAAAGTTACCATTGTCCCCCGTGGCAAAGCGCTGGGTGCAGCCTGGTACCTGCCCGAAGAAAGGCAGATCACCACTTTTGAACAGATGTACGATGAAATTACTGCTGCATTGGGTGGCAGGGCATCAGAAGAAGTCGTCTTCGGGAAAGTTTCAACCGGCGCATTAAATGACCTTGAAAAAGTGACCAAACAGGCTTATGCCATGGTAGCATATTATGGCCTCAACGACAAAATCGGCAATATCAGTTACTACGATTCCACCGGTCAGCAGGAGTATATGCTTACCAAGCCCTTCAGTGAGCAAACTGCTGAAGTTATTGACGAAGAGATCAGTAAGATGATTGAGAGCGCTTATGATAAAGCAAAGAAACTCCTCAGAGATAATCGCGAAAAACTGGATGAACTTGCCAATAAGCTCTTGCAAAAGGAAGTGATTTTCCGTGAGGACCTGGTGCACATTTTCGGTGAGCGTGCCTTTGACACCCATGAACATGTGATATTCAACGGAAATGGTGAGAGTGAGCCTGAAACGGCAAAACAAACTGAGGACCAACCAGCTGAAACCGCACCGGAAATAACAGCAGAAACGACTGCCAAAACTTCTGCCGATAACCCGGAAACTGATGACAGAGATGCTGAAGAATTGAAAAATTCCTGATCATTCTGCTGAAAACGGGTTTAAATGTCGGATATTTGTTCCTGAACAAGAAGCTTTTTTACCATGGAAGAGAGTACGTCAAGGGAAAAGGTCTTGAAAAAGGTGCGTAATGCGCTGATTTACAAAACTGATAACCCTTTTCCTCATATTGATTTCGAAACGCCGCTGTATTCAGATTCCGACGAATCACCCGATGTTGTTTTTGCTGCCGAATTGATGAATGCCGGCGGCAATTTTATTTACTGTGAGGATGAAGCTGATCTCGTTGAAAACCTGTCGGCTATAAACCAACAGGATGACTGGAACAATGTGTATTGCTCCGATCCGGCCATTCAATATATTCTCACACAGGCAGGCGTTCCTTTTCATGCTGACGAAGAAGACTTTCATGATATCAGGATTGGCATTACGGGCTGCGAATTTCTTGTTTCAAGGCTCGGAGCAATCATGGTTTCATCAAAACAGGAGTCAGGCCGCAGGTTGAATGTTTTCCCTGAAGTTCATGCAGTTATTGCATACACATGGCAACTTGTGCCCGATCTCAAACAAGCTCTTGCAGCAATTAAAGAAAAGTATTCACAGGCTTTACCTTCTCTAATCTCAGTAATCACCGGCCCCAGCCGTACTGCTGATATTGAAAAAACACTGATTATGGGAGCACATGGCCCACGCCAGCTATATGTATTCCTTGTCGAATCACCTGAACCAACCACCGAAATTGAAGAATAATGTACAGCGATTGGGTTATAGTATTTTCAACACCACAGATATGGGAAGCAGAACTTCTTAAAAGCGTTCTGCAACAAAATAATATTGAATGCATAAGCCTCAATAAGCGCGATTCATCTTATCTCATAGGCGAAGTGGAAATCTACGTTGCCAATGCTAATGCTTTAATGGCTAAACAAATCATTCAACAGCATCTCAGTGAATAATCTGGCTACTCGTTCGGTTACTGCTACCTTTTTTGTAATAATCATGGTTGGTTCGATGCTCCTCGGACAAATCGCTACAGCCATTCTCTTTCTGCTCATCACTGTCTTCACCATTGACGAATTTCTGAAACTGGCCGGGAAAACCTCTGTAAAGCCGGATAGACTGATAACAATTGTTGCTGGGTCTCTCATATATGTGCTGATATCGTTATTTGGTATCATTGCCATGGATGTCAGGTGGCTTATACTCTCGTTCCCGATACTCTTCCTGGTTCTGATAGCAGAGCTATACCGAAAGTCAGGCAATCCATTTCAAAATATCGGATGGTCAGTGCTTGCAATACTTTATATAGCTATTCCTTATGCCATGCTCACATATTTCTTTGATTCGAATGCTGAGGACTGGCAGGGAAGGAGTGGAGTAATTCTTGGGTTTTTTACAATACTCTGGCTTAATGATACCGGCGCCTATTTTATTGGTTCACTGATAGGGAAACGCCGGCTTTTTGAAAGAATTTCACCAAAAAAGAGCTGGGAAGGAAGTATTGGCGGAGGAATTGTTGCACTGCTTACTGCGTGGGGGATTTCATATTTATTCCCTCATTACACGGTTATTGAATGGCTGCTGATAGCCCTGGTGATCATTGTTTTCGGAACACTTGGCGACCTGGTGGAATCAATGTTAAAACGCAGTATTGGCATAAAGGATTCCGGCAATATTCTGCCGGGGCATGGCGGCCTGCTTGACCGGTTTGACGCAGTTCTGATAGCCAGCCCATTTGTTTTTGTGCTGCTCACATTTTTCAATTAATTACGGGAGACTTGTATGACAAAAATGAGAATACATAAAGAAGGATACAGGATTATTTTGATTACAGGAATTGTAATTCTTATTATCGCATTGATAATCAATATTATATGGCCCCATCAAACAGTTTTTCATTACCTGCTTTACCTGGTGCTGGCAGTATTTTTCTTTATCGTTGTACGATTCTTCAGAATGCCTGAAAGGTCAATCACTACGGATACCGACACTATACTTTCTCCTGCGGATGGTACTATTGTGGCAATCGAGGAAGTGTTTGAACCTGAATACTTTAAAGATAACAGGCGACAGGTTTCAATTTTTATGTCGCCATCAAATGTTCATGTAAACCGTTATCCGGTAAGCGGAAAAATTGTTTACACGAACTACTGGCCGGGTTCATTCCTGGTAGCCTGGCACCCAAAATCATCCACTGAAAACGAGCGAAATACAGTCGTTATCGATCATACAGTTTATGGCCCTGTAATGGTACGCCAGATTGCCGGAGCTTTAGCCAGGCGAATTGTGTGCTATTCCAAAACCAATGAAAGAATCACCCAGGGACTTGAACTGGGATTTATAAAATTTGGTTCCAGGGTGGACTTGTTCCTTCCTTTGTCGGCAAAAATTAATGTTTCGCTCGAGGAGAAGGTGAAAGGTGGTTTAACGATGATCGGGGCATTTAAGTAGCTGGCTTTTGATTAACATCCTATTAACAAAAAATATTCTGTTTGTCCATCTTTTAGCACTACTTTTGTTGTGTTAAAAGAAATTAATCAAAAACTGATAAACCATGAAAAAAGTCGTAATGTTTGTTTCGCTCGTGGCCTTTGTGTTGGCTTTCGCAGTGAATGTGCCGGCTCAGAACAATCCCGGTACTCAGAAAGTGACCACTGAAAAAGTGAGCACCAGCAAAGAAGCCTCAACTCCTGCAAAATCATGTTGCAGCAAATCAGCAGCCGCCGGTGCCAAAACCGATTGTGCAAAGACCTGCAACAAGCCCTGCGATCATGCCAAGAAAGCTGAATGCAAAGAAGGTGCTGCTAAAACCAGTGTAGTTCCTGTGCCAAAAGCAAAGTAAAGATATCCGGTTACATGTAAATTGAGCCGCTCATATTGAGTGGCTTTTTTTTGATCAGCCATACTCTTCCTATTAACCAATTCCCCGATAACCCTGCCTGCCACCCGCAGGACTGCGCAAGGCAGGCAGGCAATTTCCCGATAGCCAATTTGCTATATGATTTCTTCGAGCTCCTTCAATGAAAAAACTTCATAAGTTGCTTCTTCAACGTGGCTTACGGCTTCGTGATTTACATAGACCTGGTCAATCCCAGCTTCTTTAGCGCCTCTGATATCTACTTCAAGATCGTCGCCAATCATAAGGCTGTCACCTGCCAGGGCGCCGGTCTTTCGCATAGCAAATTCAAAAATTGCCCTTTCAGGTTTTTTAACACCGGCTTCTTCGCTTGTAATGATGCTGGTAAAGTACCGGTCCATTCCCGAATTCCTGAGTTTGCTGAACTGCACTTCCTCAAATCCATTGGTGATGATGTACAGAGGATACTTTGGAAATAGATATTCAAGAATTTCCATGGCATATGGGAACAAATATGTTTTTGACGAGATTCCTTCAATAAATCCGGCAGCCATTTGTTTGCCAAGTTCAACATCACAAACGTCAAATTCGCAGAGTGTCAGGTAGAACCGTTTGAAATTCAAATCGTCTTTCTCAATTTTTCCTTCGCGATACAATGCCCATAAACCGGAGTTTATGCCAACATATCTCTCACGAAAAGCGCTGTATGAAGGAATCCCTCTGTTTTTAAGGTCCAGTTTTTCAAAGAGTTCGAGCTTGGTCTCTTCGGCATTTCGTTCGAAATCCCACAAGGTGTGATCAAGGTCGAAAAAGATGTGTTTGTATTGTTTTTTCATGCCCCGCAAAATTATCCTTTTTAACTGTTGTTAAAGAAATTTTTACTCTCATGTCGAAAACCAGAAAAATTAATGTAATATTGTGATATCAAAATAATATCAAAATAAAATGGAAAAAGATCGTATTGTCTCTCCTTCCGGCGGGTATGCCGGTATCGCTGCGTTCATCCTTCTGCTGGCAGGAGGTATCGTATCACTGGCACTGTTCTATCATATGGTGGTTGGCATTGTCGCTGGTATTCTTTGTATGGTACTGGCCTTCTTTGCTTTACCGGGTTTATTGGTGCTAAACCCAAACGAAGCGTCGGTGCTTATCCTTTTCGGCGCCTACAAAGGCACAGTGAAAACCAATGGATTTTACTGGCTGAATCCTTTTTATGTGAAGAAAAAGGTATCTCTGCGTGCCCGAAACCTTACAAGTGATCCGCTAAAAGTGAACGATAAACTGGGCAATCCTATCATGATCGGCATTGTACTGGTATGGAAGGTAGAGGATACCTACAAAGCTGCATTTGCCGTTGACGATTATGCTCATTTTGTGCAGATACAGAGTGAATCGGCTGTAAGAAAACTTGCCGGCCATTATGCTTACGATAACTTTGATGACGAGCAAACCGAGATTACGCTTCGTTCAGGCGGTGAAGAAGTTAATCATGTTCTGGAGAAGGAGCTGGCTGAGAGGTTGCACATAGCGGGCATTAATGTAATTGAGGCCCGTATCGCGCACCTTGCTTATTCACCTGAAATTGCCGGTGCTATGCTGCGCAGGCAACAGGCTACCGCTGTGGTTGCAGCCCGTACTAAGATTGTAGAAGGAGCCGTAAGTATGGTGGATCTTGCCTTGCACAAACTTTCGGATAAGAAAATTGTTGATCTCGACGAAGAACGCAAAGCCACTATGGTGAGTAATTTGATGGTAGTTCTTTGTTCCGACAAGGATGCAACACCCGTTGTAAATACCGGAACTCTTTATCAATAAGCCATGAGCAGCGTTTATTTCAGGGAAGAACAACCTGTGAGGCAGACATTCATGCCATTGCTCATTATTCCAACATGGCTTGCAGTCACGGGGATTTTTGGTTGGGGATTTTACGAGCAGCTTGTATTGGGAAAGCCATGGGGTGATAATCCTATGAGTAACACGGGATTACTGATAACCGGTATTTGTGTGATTGCTGGCATTGGGACACTTGTTGCAGTATTTTTCTCTGGCTCCCTTATTACCGAAGTACGTTCAGATGGGTTTTATTACAGGTTTTCACCCTTTATTAATCGTTCGAAACGAATTCCTGTCGAACAGATCGCTGCAGCCGAGGCAAAAAAGTACTACCCAATTCTGAGTTATGGAGGGTGGGGCATTCGCAGGAGTCCTTTTCGCCGCACTACTGTTTACAATATTTCCGGGAATAAAGGAGTACTTATTACCCTGAAAACAGGCCGTCGTTTCATGTTTGGAACTCAACACATGGAAGAAATGCGCGCCGCGCTTGAAAAAATGATGGCGGGAGTTGCAGACAGGTACAGGTAAGGTTGCACGCATATAATCAACAATATTGACAGTACTTATTACAAAAGCTAAATGTCGAAAAAGAAGGTATTTGCACTCAGAATTGATGAGCAGTTGCTGAAAGCAGTTGAAAAATGGGCTGCTGATGAATTCAGGAGTACCAACGGGCAGTTGGAATGGATAATAAGCAGCTCATTAAAAACTTCGGGCCGTATGTCAAAAATGGCGGAATTATCAGTTGAGGATACCATCAATTCTGATACTCAGGATGAATTTTTGCCCTGATTTCTGAAAAATGCACTAAAACAAAAGACGCCCTTCGTTGAGGGCGTCTTTTGTTTTCCAAGTAAGTAGAGTATTCCTACTTCTTAACAAATTTAATGTTTGATATGGCTTTGAGCGTCTGAGCTTTAACAGTATAAACTCCTTCGGGAAGTGAGCTGATGTCGATATTACTCTGTTCGCCGGTATAAACCACTTTGCCATTAAGGCTGAGAATGGTAACTTTCACCAGTTGATCATCAGTAACAATGTTTAGCCGGTCCTTGGCAGGATTCGGATAAATCATTACACCAACCTTGTCGTTTTCGTTCACGCCAACACCAATCGAAAGGGTGCAGGGAACATCGAGCTGCGGAGTAACTGGGTCGTTGCTAAGGATGCGGATGATGCCGTTATAAACGCCGGCAGCGAGATCTGTTGCTACGAAATTTACCTCCAGAACTTGTTCCCAGGCAGGATCGATCGAGCCACTCAATGGATTCACAACCAGCCACTGAGGCGTCATATCACCGGTAAGGTTAGCCCTGATGTTCCAGTTGTATGGCAGATCCGGATTGTTTGAAAGATGACTCCAACCCACACCGGTGCTGATAAAATCACCATTCGGATCATTGGGGCCTGCATCACAGCCAGGCATATAAATTCCGGTTTCACTCTGTGTAAAAGTGTACCCAACCCAAAGGTCTTCACCGGTAACCAGTAAGGGCGATGAAAGTATAAGGTGTTCCCAGGTAGTTCCCGACGGAGTAAATGTTTGCGACCAAAGTAGATCTCCTGGTCCATAATCATCTCCCATGCCCCAGATTTTCAGGGTCATCTCATTGCTTGCTGATGTGTTGAGATCGTTGATATACACATCGACAGATTCGATAAACATACCTGCATAAGGCAAAGCAAGAGCATTGGGGAACCTGGCGGCTACTGTGGCAGTAATCGGAACTGATGACCAGCCAATGGCCGAAGTGTTATCACCATCGTAATGGAGGACATAGTTGGCATCGGTAGCAGGCGAGCCTCCGTTGGTAGTTTCTGATGAGCAGCCTGTAGGATATTGGAGTGTATGGGATGGTGTATTTACAGCGATGTTATCTTTTTTGTCACCGGGATAAATAATATTCACTTCATAATCGAGAGCAGAAGCTCCGGTATTCATCACGGTAAGTTGCTGGGTTTGTACCATGCCGGGTTCCAGCCAGGCAGCCATTGAGGTAGGGTTCACTTCGATGATAGGATCGCTGGGCGCGCCAAGCTGGGCGAAATACACATCGTCAAGGTAATACTTGGGTGAGCCGCCAGTCAGTCCCCCAGCGTAAAAGTCAATTCCGCCAAGTTGTTTCAAACCAGTGGTAGAACTGTTCTGGTAACTGATAGGCCATTCATTCACTAATACATCATTGACATATAGTTTGATATTATCTGCATCAAGATCGATGAGGTGTTTTACCTGGAACCAGGTGTCTTTTGGATAAGTGAAGGTGATGGCTGTCGAACTCCCGGCATACAATTCTCCATTTCCGTTGGCAAGAAAGAAAACATCAAATGCCCATTCGGTACCAGGCGCTTCGGTGTGCTGCATATTATAATAACCATACTTTCCGGTTTCAACATAGTTCCACCATGAGAGCTCATATTTACCGGTGGTTTTGTTGCCGAGTTTTAAAATAAGATCAGTAGAACCACCTGTCTCATCTATCAGGGCTGACTTTGAAGTGCTGTGCGAATAGGTGTCTTTTATGATAGCATCCTCACCGCTTCCTGGGTTATTAGACCAGGTAGTGAACCAGGTAGGATTGTTCACAGCCAGATAACTGTCAACGTTATAGGGCTCCATATCTTCGAGCAGCAGCACCGTTGGCATAACCTGGTATGTCACGTCATCGATAAAGTACTTGGGAGTTTCACTTGATCCACTGGCAGCACCGGCATAAAAGTCAACTCCTCCGAGCTGTTTCATACCAGTAGTGGAACTATTCTGGTAGCTTATTGGCCATTCATTGACAAGTGTTCCATTGACATAAAGTTTGATGTTATCAGCATCAAGATCAATCAGATGTTTAACTTCAAACCAAGTGTCCTTTGGATAAGTAAAGGCAACTGCAGTTGTACTGCCTGCATACAGTTCGCCGGCGCCGCTGGTACGGAAATAGATTTCAAAAGCCCATTCAACACCCATAGCTTCAGTATGCTGAATATTATAATACCCGCACTTGCCGGTTTCCAAATACATCATCCATTTTAGTTCATACTTGCCTGTAGTTTTGTTACCTAATTTCAAGACAAGATCAGAAGCAGTGGTTGAGGTAGGTGCATCAAGCAGTACTGACTGGGTTCCTGAATTAGCGAATGCGGCTGAGATTTCGCCATCTTCGGAACCACCGGGAGCATTGCTCCAGGTTGTCCACCAGGTGTCATTTTGGGCGGCTAAGAAGCCCCCAACAGTGTAAGATTCGAAATCGTCGTTGTAGGGAAGCGTCTGAGCTTGTAACCCTGCCAATGAGAAGACGATTGCCGAAAGCAATAGAGTAAACTTTTTCATGGGATTTGGTATTTGTTATTAATAAATTTGACTCAAAGCAAATTTAATAAAATACAGAACAATACTGATTATAATTTTATTAAAAAATAATCAGGAAATTCTATGACGGAAATTGTTATATACTCAAACAAACCCATTAACTGTGAAAGTTATTCAGATCTTAAATCTGGCTTGGAAGGGAAATATTTTCCCTGCCATGTATTTCTAGTTTCCATCTCATTTTCAATAAGTTTCAAAACCTGGTCGGTCCTGAGTTTTCCCCAGGTTGGTCCCGCCTGAAAACGGGGAGGCGCCTCGCCCGAAAACCTTTCGATGACAATGGAAGGATTGAGTCTTTCGATAAACCGGATAATAAAGTCGATATATTCATCCAGTGCAAAGAGCTGAAATGCTTCAGGGTGGCTTTTATACTCCAATGCCAGTTGTGTATGATTAAATATTTGCAGCTGGTGCAACTTCAGGTTGTTAAGAGGCAATTGAGAAACTATTTCTGCTTCAGCCAGCATTTCTTCCAGGCTTTCTCCCGGCAAACCGAAAATAAGATGACCACCCGTGTGAATACCATAGTCAGCCGTTTTATTAATGGCCTCTGCCGAATCCCGGAAAGTATGACCCCTGTTTATTCTCTCCAGCGTTTTGTCATAACACGATTCAATCCCGTATTCAATGATGACGTAATGTTTTTTTAACAATGAAGCGAAGTATTCAAGTTTCTCATCATCAATGCAATCAGGGCGGGTGCCGATAACGAGCCCGATTACTCCCGGGCAAGCCAGGGCTTCATCGTAAAGTTTTTTCAGGTCGGATAGCGGTGCATACGTATTGGAATACGCCTGAAAGTAGGCAAGATAGTTTGATGCCCTGCGATACCTAACGCTATGAAATTCGATGCCTTCGGTTATTTGCTGCGTTACGCTCTTGTGTGGCTGACAATATGAAGGGTTGAAAGCATCATTATTGCAATAGGTGCATCCCCCGGTTCCCTTGCTGCCATTGCGGTTGGGACAGGTAAAACCGGCATCAATGGCTACTTTCTGAACACGCTGCCCGAAAGTACGGCGAAAATATTCGCCATAGGAGTTGTAGCGTTTGGCGTGATGCCAGGGATAGTGGTTTTGAGCCATGATGTAAAAGTAAAAAAAGAAAAGGCTGCACTTTTGGTGACAGCCTCTTCTGGTACTAAGATTTTTGGTTAGTTATTTGGTGGCATTCTCAAGCCTTTTCATGATCGAAAAGATGAACAAAGCTGACAACAAACAACAGGTGATGAATATAGCCCATAATTGCCACAGGTCGAGGTTGCCCCAGAATTTACTTCCGATAAAGAGGAATTTGTTACCAACTGCCGTTGCTAAAAGCCAGCCGCCCTGCATTAAACCCTGGAAACGGGGAGGAGCTACTTTTGATACAAACGATAATCCCATGGGGCTGAGGAATAATTCGGCAATCGTGAGAATAAGGTAACTGCTTATCAACCAGTAAGGCACAACACGGGAAGAGTCGGGCACGGGGTTGTATTTTGTGACACCATCCTGAACATATTGCAGTTCGTGAGGCGAAACCAGGCCGATAGAAGCAATAAGAATGACAAGAAATCCTATTGCTGCTATTATCATTCCGATACCAATCTTCTTGGGTGCTGAAGGTTCCATCTCCTTTTTATTTAGCCATGCAAACACTCCCATCACAGGGAATGTCAGGGCTACAATAAACAGAGGATTAAACGATTGGAAAACTTCCGGTGCTATGGGATTTGAAGCATTGTTCTTTGTGATGAAGTAGTAGGTTAGCCCTCCAAGTACCAGGAACATAGCGCCACCAATCAATCGCTGTGTTGTGTTTTTCCTGAAAACCAGTACCAATCCTGCAACTGCACCGATAAAGGCAAGAATTGATTCGAGGTTAAAAAAGATGTTGGTAAAAGGTCCCACCTCTTTCACAGTGTAATCCCTGGCAAAGAATGTCAGCGTTAGTCCATTCTGGTGAAATGACATCCAGAAAAATATCACAACAAAAAATACGAGAATCAGCGACGATACGCGCGGCCGCTCGGCTTTGGTTGAAATCTGGAGCATGATGGCAATAAAACCAATAAATAATCCTACGGCAGCACCAAGCGCAGCGGCATCTTTTACTGTATTGCGCAGAAGGAAGTAAAAAATTACAGAAGTGGTGACCATGAGTCCGCCACCGAGGAGGAAACTCGTGATGTTTGTAGTGGCTTTTGGTTTGCCGGCATTTTCTTCGCTCTTGATTTTTTCAACCGTTGGCAAGTGTTTGTTGAATATGATGTAAACCAGCATTGATAAAACCATGGCACCGGCGGCTATCCCGAACGCATAGTTATATCCTTTGGCAAATGCGTCTATATAATGTTGTGCGAAAGTGGCCAGGTCTGTTACCTGCGTTCCGCTAACTTTATCGGCCAACTCCTGGAACTTTGAAACATCCTGTAAAGTTCCTTTCTGAAAAGCGTGGCACATGGCGGGCAGGCTCCCGTCATGAAGAAATCCCTGGGTTTTCAGAAACCAGTTGCGCATCCCGGTGGCAACAAAAGGTGCAAAGAATGCCCCGATGTTTATACCCATGTAAAAAATCATGAATGCCGAATCACGCACTTTGGAATATTTCGGATCATCATAAAGTTGTCCGACAACAGCCTGGAGATTTCCTTTAAATAGACCGTTGCCAAGTGCAATAATTGACAGTCCGGCTATTGTTATTGCCAGAGGATTGCCAGGGATTGCCATTACGATATAACCGGAGAACATAATGATTATGCCTGCCAAAATAACTGTTTTGTATCTTCTGGATGCATCGGCAAGAATTCCGCCAACAAGCGCCAGTGCATAGATTCCGAAGTAAAACCAACTATAAGTTGTTCCTGCATCTTCTTCGGATAACCCATATTTTGCCTGCAAAAACAGGACAAGAATGGCCATCATGGTATAAAATCCGAATCGCTCGCCCATGTTTGAGAAAAACGCGACGAAAAGTCCTTTTGGATGTTGCTTAAACATAAGTCTTTGATTTTAAGTGTATAATGATTATATTGTTATCTTTCTTCAGCAAATTTAACCAAATATGGCAGATACCAAAATGTCTGGACGATTTTCAGTAAGCAGAAAATGGCCGGAATGATCAGAAACTGATCTTAACCATGGTTTTGAAATCGCTTTTGTGATTTCCGTCGATCTGAGCGGTGCCGCTCGAAATCACCTCCCTGTCAAAATAACTTGTGATGGAGTACCTGAGCCAGAGGTCAACCCGTTTTGTCACTGATATTTTGACCATAGCATAGAACCGGCTGCCTTTCCCGGAGAATGACGGAACCGAAAATGTGTAAGGTAAATCATTTTCATAGGCATAAATTCTGGCATCATATGAATCGGCATCAAACAGTGCATAACGCATTGTAAATGAGTATGGTTTTTCTTCAGGCCTTACTACAAGATCCTGGCTGATAAAGAAACCATTTTCGGTACCCGACTCTGCGACCCCGCGTTGCAGGTAATATAACCTGTTTCGGAATTTTAACCAGGATAGTACCTGGTAATCAACGGTTAACTGGTAGTAGTCCCGCTGCACATTTTCAACCGGATTCAGGTAAAGTTCGCCGTTATTAAAGTCGATAGGGGTATTCATTCTCCTGTAACGTGCTGTTATAGAGCCTCTTCGACCAAGATTATAAATAACCTGCAGCGAACTTTCGTTTCCTGCCGAGGGTGCATCAACCCTGTAGCGAAGCCAGTCGTACCGGAAATAGTCGGTATATGCCGTTATGGCCACATTCTTGAATGGAGTGGCTGTGATTCCGAAGTACAAACCTTTCTCATTCGTGTTTTTTGAACCTTCACCAAAGGCAACGGCATAACGATTGGCATAATCTTTTGCGTAATTTCTGTAAACCAGTGATAGGGCAAACCTTGGATCAGGAGAGAGTGACAGCCCGTTGACGGTTGCCATGCCGCCGTCAAGTTGTTTCGAAGTTTCGCCGTAAACAGTAAGTCTTTTATACGAGTAGCTGTAATCAATTCCGCAAAATGCGTTGTTGGTTTCTGTACTTTCAAACTGGTTGTACAACGATTGCGAAGGGTTAAATGCATGATTGAGTGTGGAATAATAGCCGGTAGCGCCCAGCCGCAGCCTCTGGCCATTATAGCTGATATGTCCGCCGGCAACCTGCTGGTTAACAGTGGCTTTATCGGCAAGTTCGCCGGGTGTGCGGTGATATCCCGTTTCAATGATCGAGGTGAAGTATTCATCAGTTCCCAGGGTGGTATCAGCCGCATAGAAATTGCCATCCAGGTTCCGGTTTGAGTAAAATCCAGTGAATTCAAATTTCTTAATTGCAAAAGTGGCTGCTGTTCCCCTGAAAAATGCGTATTCATTGGCCGACGCGTGAGGCCTCACGGCAGGTGCCCGTTTACGCGATACAATGGTAGCCGGAGATTTGCTGAACGAGAGGCCTGTCCAGAGAGTTAATCCCTGCCCGAACTGCAGGTGGTAATCGCCGAAGGCCAGGTGCTTCAGGTGACCTATGTCTTTGAAATAAACATGAAATGAGTAATAGTCGAATCCTTTTTTCAGTGTGTCTGCTGATGGAAAGAGTGTTTCGCCGGGATCCTTGTCGGCCACCAGGCCAATCTGCATTTTATCCTTGTAACTGTAGGTGAATCTCAGGTACAGGGCATCGGGGCTTCCCAAAAAGTACTTGTTCGGACTTTGGCGCCTGGTGCTGTCGTCAACCTGAGCAAAGCCTTGCTGTTGCTCAATAACGCGCTGATAGCGCAGCATCAGATCAGCGCCGCCGTATTTCAAAGCCCTTTTCAGGCTAAACTTTTCTATCACCGGGTCACTCAGCGAAATGTACGGAAGCATCTGCATGATCAGTGCTTCATTAAAGCCGTCGATCACCTGAAGTTCATATATCGAGGCAAAATTGCCGTACTTCTGGTGATATTCTTTAAGGTTGGCTATCTGCTGATCATTGAGAAAGAACAAGCGCCTGAGTTCGTCTTCATTTGTCGAATTGAGGTTAACAGGCCTGGCAGCAAGTATTTTTAACTCATCAGTCCACTCGCTGAAATCAATTTCAGAGTCAGTTTGTTCCGAAAGGTACTCGATACGATTCTCGATTGGATCATCATTTCCCGGCTGAAGCGAATCAGCCTGCTGGGCTGATACATTGACAGGGAGCCAAACAGGAATGATAAAAAAAGCCAGCCTCAGAAGCAAGCTGCAGTTGCATCTGTTATTACATGTCATAGATGTGAGCCGTTTCCTCATGTTACCTGAAAGCATATTGCAGCGAAACCTGTGGCGAATAGCCCAGCACTTCGTGAACTGATGATGAAATATCAAATGTGAAGTTCCTGATTTCGAGGCCGAAACCAAAAGTGTATTTAAACGGGTTTGTTGCAATGCCGATGCGGGCATAACCTTTTTTGAAAAACCTGTATTCGGTTCCTGCGAGAAATTGCACGGGCTTTTGCGAATTTTTATAGATTTCGGTGGTGAAAAGCAATGCTTCAGAGAAAGAATAAGTAACCCCGGCTCTCATTACAGCAGGAATTCTTTCATCGTAATATCCAGTTAATTTGGCATTTAGAGGGTTGAAAACATGTGCGCCAAAGGTAAGGTCATTTGTAAGTTTTGCCAGAATCCCGGCTTCGAATGTGATGATATTTGACGATCCGTATTCAGCCGTAAGGCCTGTGTGAAGGTAATCGAGGCTGATGCCGGCAGCGAACCTGTTTCCAAAAGCCATGGCATAGGCCAATCCGCCCATCGCCTCATTATAACTGGCATCGCCTGTATATGAAACATTTCCCCCGAAAACTCCATAACGTGTAGGAACTGTGAGGGCCACTGACTGGTAACCAAGTTCTTTTACCATGAAACCGTTTTCGTAATAAAAGCCTGCCGCGGGTTTATTGTAAAAGGCCATCCCTGCCTGGTTGTTGTGAACACTCCAGCAGTCAGCTAACGACACGGATGCTGTACCCATGCCTGCAGCCCTTGCTCCTGAAGGCCTCCAGAAATCGGCTGCAGAAACCGGCAACGATAGAACCGCGATGAATATGAAAACGTAATATTTCTTCATGCCTTTTTTTTGACTAATGTATGGAAATATTGAAATAATTCTGCCACTTGACGTAAATTTGGCTCTCACCAGCAGTTTCCTGAAACGAATTTTCAGATTTTCAGACATGATCACAACAGCGATATTTGACTTCCTTACTAAATTGAAGGAAAATAATAACCGAGAATGGTTCCAGCAGCATAAAAAGGACTATGAAAATGTGCGAAAGGAATACGAATCATTCATTGGTGAAATGATTCCGGAGATTTCGCTGCTGGATCCGGCGATTGGTACCCCGGCACTTAAAGATTGCCTTTTCAGGATTTACCGTGATGTCAGGTTTTCAAATGATAAATCACCATACAAGACGCATTTCGGGGCATTTGTAGGCAAAGGCGGCCGAAAGACAAACGGCGTGGGTTACTACATTCACATTGAACCGGGACAGAGTATGATAGCCGGGGGTGTTTATCAGCCACAGCCTGATATTCTGAAGCTTATACGCAACGAGGTTTATTTTAACAGCGCTGAGTTCAGGCAAATTTTATCTACCCCGAAGTTTGTAGAATTTTTCGGCACTTTAGATGATTTTGATAAAATGAAACTACCTCCCAAGGATTTTCCGGCTGATTTCCCGGACATAGATCTGCTGAAATACCGGAGTTATATTGTATTTAAAACGCTGCCTGACAAGGATATCCTGAAACCGGATTTCCGCAAGGACGTACTTGAAATATTCACAGCAATGCTGCCATTTCATGGTTTTCTGCATCGCGCAATCAACAACGGATAGTATGATGGCACCTGAAAAACGAATCGCCCGGTTGCTGGTGCTTCCGGGCGATTTTTTTCATTGCAGATTAAAAATATTATGCATCAATATTGGCATATTTGGCATTCTTTTCAATGAATTCACGGCGTGGTGGAACCTCGTCGCCCATGAGCATACTGAAAATTCTGTCGGCTTCGGATCCATTCTCAATGGTCACCTGGCGCAAAGTACGGAATTCAGGGTTCATGGTGGTACTCCAAAGTTGTTCGGCATTCATTTCGCCCAGACCTTTATAACGCTGAATGTGAATACCTTTCTCCGAACCGTCTTTTGAGATTTCATTAACGAGTGCCAGGCGTTGTTCCTCAGTCCAGCAATATTTTTCGGTATTTCCTTTCTTTATAAGGTAGAGCGGAGGAGTGGCAATATAGACGTAGCCGCTTTCAATCAACTCTTTCATGTACCTGAAAAAGAAGGTGAGAATGAGCGTGGCAATGTGACTGCCGTCAACATCGGCATCGGTCATGATGATGATCTTATGATAGCGGAGTTTATCGAGGTTCAGGGCCTTGGTGTCATCTTCAGTACCTATGGTAACTCCCAGCGCGGTGAACATGTTGCGGATTTCTTCGCTGTCGAAGATCTTGTGCTGCATGGCTTTTTCCACATTCAGGATTTTTCCCCTGAGCGGGAGAATTGCCTGGAATTTGCGATCGCGGCCCTGTTTGGCTGTACCGCCTGCCGAGTCGCCCTCAACGAGGTAAAGCTCGCACAGTGCGGGATCGTTTTCCGAACAGTCGGCCAGTTTCCCGGGTAATCCGGAGCCGGAAAGAACATTTTTACGCTGGACAAGTTCGCGTGCTTTGCGGGCAGCATGTCGTGCGGTGGCGGCGAGAATCACCTTATTGACGATCATCCTGGCTTCGCGCGGGTGCTCTTCTAGGTAATAATTCAGCATTTCGGCGACCAGCTGGTCAACGGCGCCCATCACTTCATTGTTGCCGAGTTTGGTTTTGGTCTGGCCTTCAAACTGGGGTTCCATCACCTTCACCGAAATAATGGCTGTGA
Organism: Bacteroidales bacterium; assembly: GCA_035403045.1. GTDB lineage: Bacteria > Bacteroidota > Bacteroidia > Bacteroidales > UBA4417 > UBA4417. Next base: position 7,013 of record DAONEL010000012.1, on the reverse strand, counting down.
GGCCTTCGCGAAAGTCATCACCCGAAATGTCGAACTTAATTTTGTCGAGCATCCCTGACTTTTCGGCATAGGTCTTGAGCGTACGGGTAAGGGCGCGGCGGAAGCCTGCCAGGTGCGTGCCGCCTTCATGCGTATTGATGTTGTTAACGTATGAGTGAATATTCTCCGAGAATGAAGTGTTGTATTGCATGGCAAGTTCAACGGGGATTTCATTCTTTTCGCCTTCCATGTAAATAGGCTCCGGTATCAGCTTTTCACGGGTTTCGTCGAGGTAGGTGATGAAATCAATCAGGCCGTTATCGGAGTAATATGATTCGGTATTTTCGCTGCCACTTTCATCTTTTTCGCGTTCATCAATGAGCGTGAGTCTAATGCCTTTGTTGAGGTAAGCGAGTTCACGCAGGCGTGACGAAAGGATGTTGAAATCGTATTCTTCGGTGATGAAGATGGTGTTATCAGGTTTAAAATGTACCCGGGTGCCGGTAACTTCGGTTTTTCCGGTCACTTTAACATCGTAAAGCGGTTTCCCTTTGGAGTATTCCTGTTCAAAGATTTCACCATCGCGGAAAACGGTGACTTTGAGCATGTCAGAAAGGGCATTTACGCATGAAACGCCGACGCCATGCAGTCCGCCGGAGACTTTGTAAGAACCTTTATCGAACTTACCTCCGGCATGAAGAACGGTCATTACTACTTCAAGGGCTGATTTTTGCTCTTTCTCGTGAAAACCGGTAGGAATGCCGCGCCCGTTGTCGGTTACGGTGATTGAATTATCGGGGTGAATAACAACCTCAATGGTGTCGCAGTAGCCGGCCAGGGCTTCATCAATAGAGTTATCAACAACTTCGTAAACAAGATGGTGAAGGCCTTTAACGCTTACATCGCCGATATACATGGCAGGGCGCTTGCGCACAGCTTCGAGCCCTTCGAGAACCTGTATGTTTTCAGCAGTGTAATTTCCATTTCCGTTACCATTCGCAGAACCATTTGGCCCTTTAGTTATTTCATTCATAGTCAACTAGTTATCTTCCAAATTAAAATGTAAGGCAAAGGTACTCATTTCCCTGTTAAAAACATAGAAAACGGTATGCCGGAAACAGGTTTTTTATTAACAATCGGATGTAGTTTCTTAACTTGTAATGATCAATAAATCAATATGTTGTAACAAAAAAAACGAAGAAGGGTAAAAATAACACTTTTAAATGGAAATTATACTAAAAAATGATGACATATGAGAATTTTATAAGGAAAATATCCTCAGGTTTGGCATCAAAAAGTTCCTGCATATTGGCTTGTATATCAAAAAGGTGATCTTCCTCAAACGCTGTACGCCCCTGCGACCAAACAAGGTAGAGAGTAGATCCCGGTTTGTATTCCCATCGAGCCACGAGATTCGACCTGAATTGCATAAACCTGAAATCAGGTTCCCAGAACCAATAGTCCTCAACACCATCAATGTTTTCATCAATTGAATAATAGAAATCATCGCTGTTCTGGCTGTAATAACGCCCGATTTCCTTCCCTGAGAGTATTTGGAAACGGTCAGAATACTTGTTTGCCCTGCTGTTGGTGATATATTTATATTCGCTGTACTTGCCGGTGAATAAAAACGGCTGTCCCCAGAACTGAACAGAGAAATCGGGTGTGATGTTGAAATTGAACCTGGCAGAAAGGCTGATAACTTTTCTGTCAAGCTTTGCCATAACATAACGGTATTCTTCAGTTTCGGAAGTTGCTGCGGCGTTCCAAAGTTTGTCGATATACTGGAGGTCGTCATGTCCGGTGGTATAACCCGGGTAAAGCGACAGCGACAATGCATTGATTGGCTTGTAAATTAATCCCAGGCTATAGTAATTACTGTGAAAATAGTTGTTGAAGCCCTTGTCAATACTGGCAGTAAGTTCGGCAGAAAGTTTTTTCCGGCTATCGGTTGTTAGATTGAGGTAAGTATTGACGGTGCCAGGCAAAACAAATGATGGCCCGCCCCGGAGTAAGGTCTGGGCAATAACATGCGGTTCGCTGTTGACGGAAAAATTTAATTGCCAGTAGTTTTTAAACTGAGCTCCGATGTAAACATTTCCGCCGTAATAGAGCAACTCGCCGCCAAAATTCCAGCCGTTCCACTGGTTTGTGTTGATATTAAGATACCTGAAGATGCTGAATGGTTTGTACATCCTGTATCCCAGCCATGCGACCTGCTGAATTTCATCTCCGCGCCGCATATACCCGATATCATTAAAATCAAGCCCGGGTGATCGCATGGTAACCCAGCCTCCGTATGTCCAGTGTCCCTGCCCTTGTTTGCCACCGCTGATGGTTGCACCAAATCCCGAAAGAGAAGTGCGGTTGGTATCAACCTTCATATAGCTCTGGTCAGGGCGTTGATAGTAATGTGCCGATGATTCCTGTAAATCCGTGATGCACTGCCTGGTGCCGTTCAGGTTGCTGAAAACGCTCTTGAATGAAAGAAAATAGGTCTTACTTTTCCAGTTACGGGTAAAATCAAATCCTCCGGTATAGGCGCTGTTTGGAAGAAACCTGAGCTGGTTTTCGGTGATATCGCGGTTTGTGGCTGTAAACATGCCGCCGATCTGAGTTTCACCTTTATTGAAATCGCGTTGCAGGCGAGCTACAGCATAGTTGGTCAGCGGTTCAACGGATACTTTTCGCCTCTCACCATTGTAATCAATGGTTGCTTTGACGTTTTGTGTTACTGACTCGAGTATACCAACCGAGAGGCCTTTTTTAGTTTTACCTGAAACTTTGAATGATCCCAGTATGTTGGTCGAAGCGGGTACATCGGCGTACTCTTCATCCTGGAGGTTATCCAGTAAGTCGTTATAATACTGCGGTTGCCGGCCGATACGCCTCGAATAGAACAACAGGTTACGTGTATCGTCACCATCTCCGCTTGTCATACTAAAATCGAAGATGTTTTTCCCTTCAACAAAAAAAGGCCGTTTCTCAGAGAAGTAGGTTTCAAATGCTGAGAGGTTTACTTCCGATGGATCAGCTTCCACCTGTCCGAAATCAGGATTAACGCTAAAATTGAGTGTAAGGTCATTGGTAAGGGCTACTTTGCCGTCAACACCAACTTTTGGTGAGAATTTTTTCCCTGTAGCAAAAGGATTTCCCTCCTCTTTTTCCGATAATTTCTCTGAAGCCATGACATAAGGCAGTATCTCAATATCGCGGTGGGGCTTGATCCCTGACAGACCCTGCATCTCACCAAAAAGACTTACGAAACCAGGCGCATTGCGCGGTACAGGCTGCCATAGCGACAATTCCTGTTTCCTGTAAATGTAACGGAAAATATCCAGTCCCCAGACATGGTTCTCGTTTTTTGCAAACCTGATCTGAGATAACGGTATCCTGAATTCGGCTGTCCAGCCCAGGGCATTCATTGATGTTTTGGCATCGAAAATGGCATCCCATGTACCGTCATCATTTCCGTCATTGATAATCATCAAATCGAATTTGACCCCTGCAGCAGTCACACCAAAACCGAACCCTGTTAATTTGTCAGCATAACTATCTATGATCAGCCCAACCCAATCGCCGTCAGAATTGTCGCGTCGTGAAAGCCGGTGTACTATCGCTCCCGGAACCGAATCGTAAGCCCTGATGGCTACGTAAAGGTTGTTGTCGTCGTAAAGAATCTTAAAGTCAGTGCGTTGTGAAGGTGAGGCGCCATCATCAGGTTCACGTTGAACGAAATCGCCCTGCCACTCAGCCCCTTGCCATTCCGAATCGTTAATCACACCGTCAATCACAGGGGCTGAATTCGCAATTCTTGCTGTCTGGTACTTTTTAACCGGCTTCGTGGATTGAGCTTTTGCGCGACTGCCAACCAGAAGTATTATCAGGCTAACAATCACAAGAAAGAAATACCTGTAATAATTTGGATGCATCGGGCTGCCTGATTCTGCAATATGACGGAGAATAATGCAGCTAAGTTACAGAAGCAATTCTGATTTAGAAAATCTCTGTTTGATAATCAGGAAAATTTATTTGGTTTTCCCGAAGGCATGTGCGTTTTAAAGTTACCCCTGCTTTATCAGAACGAAAAACCGGCACCTCCGATTACATTGAACTTATACGAGGGATAATCATACCAGATCAAGTGGCGATTATTCGTGAAGTTGTTGAAATTCAGCCAGAACGATAATGCTTTATTGAAACGGTATTCCAATCCGAGGCTGCCATCAAACCAGCCGCTGATTTTTTTGGCCGGTGCAATGCTGCTCATCAAAGGATTTTGTTCCTCAAAGGCCCACACAGGCCCGTTATAATCGGCCTGCAGTTTCACTATAATCTTGTCCTGAATGTTATAATGCCCGTTGAAACCGATCACATAATCAGGTTTGTACCAGGGATGCTCTGAGTAGAGTAGCTTGTAATACTTGTTGTAATTCCCTGAAATTGACAGGTTTAATTTATCGGCTTTCACAAATTCAAGCTCTGCATTGACTTTCATCACGCTGATATCGTCATAGATAACTCCGAAAGTGTTGTGCAGCGCTGAGTATTCACCAACGAAGAAAGGATTGTTCTCAATAGTGCTTGACGAAATACTGCCGTTAAAATTGAAACTCTTGCTGATGTTGCTGCTGAATCCGCCGTAAACCCTGAATTTCTCATACACATACTGGTAATAGCTGCCATCTTCAACGAATGGATTTTCGGAGATAATATCCTTCAGCGAATTCCGCTTCATCGAACCATCTAGTCCGGCATATATCTGCAGTGCATTGGGAATTGCTTCGAGCCGCGCTTCAAGGAATGGATAAAAGTGCCCTTTGGTAACAGTATCGCCCTGGACATATACATTGAAACCTGCTTTAAAACTGTATTCATTGTATTTCATCGCAATGAATGGTTTGAGCAACACGACCACGCTGTTTTGCTTGTCCGAAACCCCGCTCACCTGGTTGTAAAACTGCAGGTCGGTGATAATTCCGAGGGTCTGCTTTTCCTTGAGGTTGAAAAGGTCGTAAGCCTTGTCAATAGCTCCGTTGAAATGAAAGTTGTGTTCAGTACTCTGATAAAGATCATCCATGTAATAATAGCCCGCCGAAACAGCATGGTTCAGCTTCGTGTTAGCCTGGTAGGCACTTGACAGTGAAATGTCAGTACCTGCAAGTGCGTAACGTTGTTTCAGGTCATCCTTTTTAATGTTCAGCCGCTCAAGGGTTGTATCGGCAACTCCGTAGAAATGCACAACATCCCTGTTGAAATATGCTTTTGCGCTAAGCACGTGGTTCTTCAGGTATCGTTCGCCATTAATTTCAGCCAGTTGATGAGCATTGGCCGGAGGCCCAAAATCCTTTATCAGGCCGGAAGAGGAAAGATGTTTAGCCCTGACGCCGAACATGCCTTTTTTTGATCGCAGCGAAGCAGCATACAATTCGCCGTAAAATGTCGAATAGTTACCAAAACCACCTTTTAAATAATTGCGATATAGTTTACTGATGGGTTCTGCAACCAGTTTAGTCGAGGGAAGCGGTTCAATCTGCAATTGGATGGTTGCCGGTTTGGGCCTGATGTTGTAGCTCATTACCGGAACAGTGGTGCTTGTGTCGGTGTTAACGGGGTTCTGGTTGATCTTGAAAGCATCAGGGATTTCGGGTTTGTATGTGGCAATCACCGTTATCTCCTCTGTGTATTTTGGCTGTTGAGCCATTCCAATCACCGGAAGTGCCGTCATGACAATGATTGTGAACCATGTGAGCACGCGGTGGCGGTAAATCTGACAGTTGGGTTTATTGTCGGGATGGATATACATGGCAGGTGAATTCTGAAATATTACTGGTTAACAGGCGTGTTCTTTTCTGATTCAATGATAGTATTGAGCTTTTCGCGGGCAATAATTACAAGGTCCTGGCCTTCATAATTATCAATGATGCTCTGCAATGTCTGCTTTGCCTGGAAGTTGTTGTTCTTTTTAACGTAAACATCCGAAAGCAGTATAAAACCTTTGGCGACCCAATAATCATAGGAAGAGTAATCTTCGGCCAACGCGAAAAGATTTTTTTCGGCCTGGTCGTAAAGGGTGGCATCATACTGCAACTGGGCGAGCATGAATTTTGCTTCAGCACCCATTTCGTTTTGTGACAGTTTCACTGTTTCTTCAAATTCCTTGCGGGCAAGATCGGTATTGCTGAGAGCGTAGGCCGACCTTGCAATATTCAGGTGTGCTTCGGTGGCCAGGTTTTGCGGCAGGTTCTCCCGTTGCAGCAGTTTTTGTGCCGATTGTATAGCCAGACCGTATTTGCCGAGAAGGTAATTGCATTGCATCTGTCCGGTAACGGCATCAGTCACCTGAACAGGCTGCTCCGAAATTTCTTCGAGGCGAATATAATTATCGAGCGCGCCGGCGTAATCTTTTTGTGAATATTGTATCCGGGCTGCCTTAAGCGCTGCTGTGGTTGAATATGCAGTTCGCTGGTTGTTAAGCACAAACAGATAGCCTTGCAGCGCCTGGTCGTATTTTTCCGAACGGTAATCGCACTCGGCCTTGTAGAAGTTGGCCTTAATGGTGAATGATCCTTCAGGGAAACGGGCGAGGTATTTATCAAGGCTTTCTTTGGCTTTGGCACAGTCGCCGTTCATGTACTGGTTTTCAGCAGCAATGAAAGTGAGTGAATCCTGTTCGGTGCGCGAAACATCAGCCTGCGGCACAGTTTTGGTGAAATCCACATATTCGTCCACCTTATTCTGATCAACATAAATGCTCCTGATGCTGGCCAATGCTTCTTTGGATTCCGGGGTGCCGGGATATTCCTTCACCACGCGCTTTAATACAGTGAGCGCTTCGCTGTCGCGATTCTGGTTGAAGTAAATGAGGCCGGTCTTGAGCAATGATTTTTTTACATAAGTGCTTTTCGGATAATCATTTACAACCTTTTCGAAATATGATAATGCCTCGCTGTTCTGGTTAATAATCGTATAGGTATTACCGATTTCGTAATAGGAATCATCGAAATATGTCGAACGCGGATAGTCTTTTAACA
>DAONEL010000011.1:0-39543 GCA_035403045.1 Bacteroidales bacterium | reverse complement strand
CCTGATGTTGATTTCGCTGTTTCGACCCGCGAACTTGCAAATCTGATCAAACAAGCCAATATCGACTTCAACTCACTTGTGGATGACGATTTCGACCGCCCGCTTGGTGAATCAACCGGCGCAGGTGTGATTTTTGGTGTGACGGGCGGAGTAATTGAAGCTGCAACCCGTACTGCTTACGAGGTATTTACCGGTAAGAAACTTGAAAAAGTTAACTTTGACCAGCTTCGTGGTATGGAATGGGTTAGGAGTGCTACGGTTGACTTTGATGGATTACCTATAAAAATCGGGATTGCCCATGGCCTGGGAAATGCACGTAAACTGCTCGAAGATGTCCGAGATGGCAAAGCTGATTTTCATGCGATTGAAATCATGGCTTGCCCCGGAGGTTGTATAGGTGGTGGCGGACAGCCGCTTCACCATGGCGACTCTTCAGTCCTGAAAGCCCGCACTTCTGCCATCTATCGTGAAGATGAAAGCAAGGTAATAAGGAAATCGCACGAAAACCCGTTTATCATTCAACTGTATGAAGAATTCCTTGGTAAACCATGCAGCCACAAATCGCACCAGTTGCTGCACACTCATTATTTCGACAAGAGTAAACCTGTTGAAATTGAATAAGGAACACAAGGAAATTAAACGATTAAAAACGATTCACTATGGCAAGCGTAAATATAAAACTCAGTGATCAGAAAATTGCCCAATTGCAGGCAATTTGCACCGAATTCAACAATGATAAAGGTGAACTCATCAATGTGCTTCACAAGGCACAGCATCTTTTCGGTTATCTGCCTGCTGAAGTACAGGAAGTTATCGCTAAAGAGTTAAAAACCTCAGTAGCACATATTTATGGAGTTGTTTCTTTCTACTCTTTCTTCACAATGACTCCCAAAGGCGAGCATCCTATCAGTATTTGTATGGGAACTGCCTGCTATGTGAGAGGTGCAGAAAAAGTGCTTGACGAATTCAAAAGGATCCTCAAAGTGAAAGTTGGTGAAACAACTGCAGATGGAAAATTCTCACTAAGCTGCCTGCGCTGTGTGGGTGCATGTGGCCTTGCTCCGGTAGTTATGGTCGGTGAAAAGGTTTATGGACGTGTTGCTCCTGATGGAGTTAAGGATATTCTTGATGAATACTCCAAACCACAATAACCATTTGTCAACGATATAAATCAACTACATCGCAATAACTTTATGAACTGCCTCTGACCGAGGCAGTTTTTTATTATTTTAGGGGCTGATTTCGGTTACTTCTAAGTTTAGCCTGACTAAGTTTTTTTGTATCCCGAATGAAGCTTTGCTTATATTTGCTCATTATCATGAAAAACCTCACGTTATGGTATCCGACAACAAAGACCACAGCGATCAAATAAATGAATATCAAAAGCTTGCTGAAGATAATGCCCGGTTGAAAGCTGAGATTGAAAAATTGCACTATTTTGAATCACTGGCAAAGGAAACTGAAAACGTTCATGCTTTAGCAGAAAAAGCGAATAGGATAAAGAGCGATTTCCTCTCAATGATGAGTCATGAAATCCGCACACCTATGAACGGAATAGTAGGGATGACAAGCCTTCTGCTCGACACTAAAGTATCACCCGAACAGCGGAATTATCTCGAAACGCTGCGTGTAAGTGCCGACAATCTCATGGGCATTATAAACGATATTCTCGATTTTTCAAAAATCGAGTCAGATAAGATGGTGCTTGAAGAAAGTAATTTCGAATTGCGCCGATGCATTGAAGAAGCCCTGGATGTTTATGCGCCGCGAGCAATTGAAAAAGGTGTCGACCTGCTATATATGCTTCAGCCTGATGTATCTCCATTTCTTATCGGCGATATGAAACGGCTGAAACAAGTCCTTGGAAATCTGGTTAATAACGCCATAAAATTCACAGATGAAGGTGAGATATTTATCTCAGCTGAAAAGTCGGCCTCAGACAGTGACTGCTGCGAGATACTTTTTTCAGTAAAAGATAGCGGCATCGGTATTACCAAGGAAAAACTTGAAACAATATTTGAAGCATTCACTCAGGGTGAATCATTTGCAACCCGGCGTTATGGCGGAACAGGACTTGGTCTCTCCATTGCCAAGCATCTCGTTGGCCTGATGGGTGGGCGTATGTGGGCCGAGAGCGTGCCAGGCAAAGGCTCAACATTCTATTTTACTGTTCGGATGAAACCAGCCGAAACCGGAACTACAAAACTATATATACGCGGGCAGATTCCTGAACTCAAAAACAGCAAAGTACTTGTGGTTGATAACGATCCGGCATCGCGGCAGATATTTACTGCTCAGTTTGATGCCTGGGGAATGCGTGCCTTCACGGCGACCACTGGCAAAGAAGCCCTCAGAATTATTGATGACCAGGACAGCTATTTTGATCTGGGCCTGATCGATCTGCACCTCCCTGAGATGTCGGGTGTGGAACTTGCAAAAAGCATACGCGATATTCCTTTTAAAGGTGATTTCCCATTCATACTGCTTTCTTCTATCGGCAAAGTGACTGATTTACCGCAAGATCTTTTTGATGCTCAGATAACCAAACCGGTAAAACTGGCCGAGTTATTCGAGTACATTCTCAGCGTTATTTCCGAGTCGCGTGATCGCCGCAGAACAATTGCAGATCATAATTTCGATAAGAAATTATCTGATAAACTCCCTCTCAACATTCTGCTTGCCGAAGATAACATGACTAACCAGGAACTTGTGGTTACACTCATGAAAAAGATGGGATACAATGTTGATGCTGTGGAAAATGGCAGGAAAGTATTGGATGTGATGGAGCATAAGTCATATGACATCATTCTTATGGACGTTCAGATGCCGGTAATGAATGGTACTGAGGCGACTGCTGAGATCATAGCCAGGTACCCGGAGCAAGATCGGCCGTATATCATTGCAATTACTGCAAATGCCATGCCCGGTGACCGTGAAAGATTCCTTGAGTGCGGGATGGTTGACTATCTTTCAAAACCAATTCGATTCAAAGATGTACAAGATGTACTTATCCGCTGGGGCAGGAAAAGAATGATGTTTAAAAAAGAACAATCAGAATAAGGATATAAACCTCAAAAAAGAAAAAAGCTGCACGAAAATGCAGCTTTTTTTGTAGCGGGGACGAGAGTTGAACTCGTGTCCGTCTCAGACGGATATGAATCCGGCGCTCCGGTATAAGCCCGAAAACTGTCTCCTGACCTCTGCCCGAGCTCTCGATCCTTTCAACTGCTTCTCATAACGCATAGCTTCCGCTTTACTACTGCAAAACGCACAATATATTACTTCCCATGGCCTGTATCGAATTGTCCAACCTTTAGTTGCGCAGAAATTATGGGATCGATATCTGCTAATCAGATCAGTAGTGTAACCGATATATATTTTATCAAATTTCCGCGAATACAATATGTAAACTAGATATTCCATAAAAAAAGGCTGCCTTCGCAGCCTGATGATTGGTAGCGGGGACGAGAGTTGAACTCGTGACCTCCGGGTTATGAATCCGACGCTCTAACCAACTGAGCTACCCCGCCATTATGTTTATTTCAATTTTCAACTCGTGTCCTTCTCAGACGGATATGAATCCGACGCTCTTCCCGATAGCTATCGGGACAACTGAGCTACCCCGCCATTATGTTTATTTCAATTTTCAACTCGTGTCCTTCTCAGACGGATATGAATCCGACGCTCTTCCCGATAGCTATCGGGACAACTGAGCTACCCCGCCAATAGGGGTGCAAAATTAGAACTTTTTCCTTAAAAAGAAAGGTGTCCGGGAATTTTTACTGAATTTCCTCGACTTTCAACTTGTAATTGATCCCGAGCTCGCGTAAACCACTGAGTATAAATTCTATGCATTTCTCATCCCGTGCCAGGTACTCTGGTGCTGACACCCCCTTTTCAGTATACATTCCACTGGCAACCAGCTTCACAGCCATCACGGCAGCATATCCTGTTGTACGGGCCATCGAGTGAATCCTTGTCAAAGGGTCAAATGTATCGAACAGGTCATACGTGATTCGTTGCTTCTTGCCATCTTTAGTCCCCTCTGCAATGATGCGCATGACCGTCAAATCTTCTTCTCCGTCATCAATCCTTAGAATCGGAAACAATAATTTTGCCGTAACATCAATTGGTCTAACACTTACACCGCCTGCTATCATTGGCTCTGAACTAAAAAATCCGGCATCGCGAAGCACCTGAACCCTCAACACATGACCGGGATAGCGGAGTGTTTTCTCAATCATATCAGGCACTTTCAGAGTGTATATCAGCGACCTGAGTCCATCGCTATTGAATGCCTCAAGAGTACCAAGCCCCTCTATTTCAACATTTTCAACATCAGACAATGCAGGTTTCACAACCAAGTTTCCATTCACCATAAACCTGGCCGGACGAGTATATTCTTCGACGAGGTCAATAGGTGAGAAAACTGCTTTATATTCGAATGGCCATGACCGGCGGACTGGTAAACCTCCTACCAGAATTTTTATACTTTCAGGTTTATCCAACATACTGCTTGCATAAGCGGCTAACATGTTGCTGGTACCAGGGGCCAGTCCCATATCACAAATAGCAACAACTCCGTTTTCTTTCGCCAGTGCGTCTAATTCAAGAAAGTTCTCCGCCTGAAAACTAAAATCGACCACATTTTTCCCAGCTTCGATGCATGCCTTCAATACCATAAACCCAAGATGCCCCGGAACAGCACTGACAACCAAGCCATAGCTGGCTACAAGCTTTTTGACCCTTTTAAAATCTGACAGGTCGAACCTCAGCGAAGCTACCTTATGATTTGCGGTCACTTTATCAAGTGCTTTCGCATCAATATCGGCTATTGTAACATTAAATTTAGCGTCCTCCGACAATTTAGCTGCAACAGGCCCGCCAACCAGTCCGGCACCAAGAACTATGATTCTTAAAGGCTGTTGCTTTTCTACTTTTGTTTTCATTGGTTATCCTGAATTAGTAATTATTTATAATTCACAATTTCAACTTCTTATGAAGTGTTTCCCTCCTTTTAGCTCTGCCCCGAAAATGAGGAAGCTGTGATACCACAACCCCGGCTAGCACCAGAGCCATTCCGGCAATTTTCGCGATGGAAAACTCTTCCGAAAGTAAGAAATATGAGGCAATTCCCGTAAAAACAGGTATAAGATTAGAAAAAACATTTGCTCTTATTACTCCTATATCTCTGATTGAGATGATATAGAAGATGTAAGCCAGCGTTGAAGCAAAAAAAGCCAGTTCAATCAACGCAACTATGGCACCTGCCGAAGGCTTTGCCGCCAGGAAATGATTAAGGTCAAATATCAGGAAGAAGGGCAGGAAGTATATTGCTCCGATGATGTTTTGCAATGCAATAATAGTAATTACGGGGTAATTGCCTGCCAGCCTCCTGATAACCAATGAATATGCTATTGCTGAAAATACGGCAAAAAATAACAATCCTATACCATCAGGGGATGCATTAAAGGAAAGGTCTGGTTTGAGAAGCATAATCACAATACCGGCGAGTGAGATGACTATTCCGGATAAAGTACTTTGCGAAACGCGTTCCCTAAACACAAAATATGCAGCTATCGGGCTGAAAAGCGGGATCGTGGCAATGATTACAGAAGATATTGTTGACGAAACTTTTGTCAAACCAAAACTTTCGCCCATGAAATAGCAGAATGGCTGAGTAAAAGCGAGCAGGAAGAACCATTTCAAATCCGCTTTTTCAACGCGAAAACTCTTTTGGGAAAGTTTAATAAAGATCAGCAGTAGGCTGCCTGAAATTACAAGACGCAGAAAAATGATGGTTATTGGCCTGTAAACTACAAAAACCTGCTTGAACCATACAAAAGACAAGCCCCAGAATAACATTGAGAGAACTGCATAGAGCAACGACCGCATTTTACCGGGGCGTTCCAGTATGGAAGAATTCTCAAGTGTCATGTGATGATTATTTTATCAAAGAAATGTGATGAGCACTTCCTGATGCCTGGTAATTCAACTCTTTTTTGTGTCAGGGCTATTCAATACCTGCAAAATGTTTCATGAACTGCACCCGCTCATATGCTACCGGGTTTGAAGAATTTCTGAGATTCATTTTCCCAATAAAATCATTGACAGATGCATAATCATGTTCTTGCATCCAGTGTTCTAATTCATTGACCATCAGTCGGATTTGTCCCGGGCCGTTTTTATATATTGTGCTTACTATTTCAACGGCTTTGGCACCGGCAAGCATCATCTTAATCATTCCTGCCGCATCATGAACACCGGTTGTTCCGGCAAGGTCGCAACTCACCTTATCTGACAGAATGGCTACCCACCTGAGGGGCATATAGATTTCATCAGGCGAGCTAAGCACATGGGTTGCCTTTATTTCAAGATCTTCAATATCAATATCAGGCGAATAAAACCTGTTGAACAGCACCAGGCCTTTTGCTCCGGCCCAGGCAAATTTTTGAGCAGAACTGGCTAAGCCGGAAAAATAAGAACTGATTTTGAGCGCAACCGGAATCCTGACTTGCTTAACAACTTTTTCGAGAATGTTAAAATATACCTTCTCCAATTGCTCAGGAGAATTGGCAGGATCGCTGGGAAGAACGAATATGTTCAGCTCAAGTGCATTAGCCCCGGCATCTTCGATCTTTTTTGCATAACTGGTCCATTCGGCATCAGTTGCACAATTGATACTTGCAATTACAGGAATACCAACCGATTTCCTGCAATCACGGATAAGAGCCATGTACTTGTCGAGGTTGTTTGACCGGCTGAAATTACTGATATAGTCAAAGGCTTCAGGGTATTGATTTGTGATTGAATCCTGCCCGAGCGTATGCCGCACTTCATGCAGAATCTGCTCTTCGAAAAGTGATTTCAGGACAACAGCGCCTGCTCCCTGTTTTTCATACTCAATTACATTCTCTACTGAACTTGTTAAACCTGAGCTACCTACAATTACGGGGCTTTGAAGCTTAAGCCCCAGGTATTTAGTACTAATATCAGCCATTGCATTAGAAATTAAGCAGTTGTATATGTTGATCCGATACACGACCTTCGTTTGTAATCACCCGGGACTAAAAAACGGGGCTAAACAAAGTATGCCATGCAGCAAGTAAAAATACCAATAATCCTGCATTATCACGATCAATCAGAGATTAATTTTTTACATAATCAGCAGCCGGAAACCATAAAAAAAAGCAGGGAGGTGATGCCCTGCTTTTCTGCTCATTGATAATTCTCAGAAACTAAGTCTCTTAGTTTGATAACGTAAGTTTACGGAATAACGTATCGTCATTAATTATCTTAACTGCCTGATTCAGATCGTCATCATCTTTACCGATGACTTCGAAATAAGCGTTAATATTGTATAAGTTTCTGGCCAGCAATGCTTTCAGGATAAGTGTAATTTGTTTGCCCGATGCTTTCAACCCATCATCATCTGCCGGTATTTCATTTTTCGCCGCATAAGCAACAAAATCATTCAGCATCTCTCCATCGTTTTTAAATCCGTTCATAAATGCAACTATATCAGGAAATTTCTTGAGCAGATCTTTGCGATTTGCATCAATATACTGCATGGTGTAATCATTCAGCAGGTTTTTACGAAATACATCGGTATAATATTTCGAAATGAATGATGTATCGATCGGCACAAACATATCTGGCATAATTCCGCCACCACCATATACAAGCCGCTTGTTATGGGTATAATACTTCAGCGAATCCGGAAATTTAATACTGTCAGAATGAACGAATTCCCCGTGTTTGTACCGGTTGTAAACCTCTGAAAAATAATCATCCGAGCCGGCAGTATAAGGCTTTTGAATGCAACGGCCTGAGGGTGTGTAATATCGTGCTGTGGTTAATCGTACCATAGAACTATCAGGCAGAAGGTATGGGCGCTGCACGAGGCCTTTGCCAAATGACCGGCGACCAACAATTAATCCGCGATCCCAGTCCTGAACTGCGCCAGAAACAATTTCACTGGCTGAAGCGGTGGCTTCGTCAATTAGAATGACCAGTTTTCCGGCCTCAAAAACTCCCTGGCTTGTAGAAGTAAAATCCTGCCTTGGGCTGCGCAAACCTTCAGTGTACACGATAAGTTTATTTGCTGAAAGGAATTGGTCGGCAAGTTCGTAGGCAATATCCAGGTAACCTCCTGTGTTATTTCGCAGGTCAAGGATGAGGTTCTTCATTCCCTCTTTTTTCAACTGGTCAACTGATTCTATAAATTCGTCCTTTGATGTACGGGCAAACCGCGAGAGTTTTACATAGCCAATATCGTTGCTCACCATGTAGGTTGCGTCAATACTGTTGATGGGAATCTTATCCCGGATGATCGTATAGTCGATTAACGATTTACGGTTTTTGCGGAAGATGCTCACATCCACCTTTGTGCCACGCGGGCCACGAAGCCGGTCAAGCACGTACTGGTTGTCGATTTTACTGCCTACGGCATCTTCACCATTGATTTTCACAATTTTATCACCAGCCAGTATCCCCAATTTCTCTGAAGGTCCGCCAACAACCGGTGACACCACCACGATTGTATCATGATATATCTGAAACTGCACTCCTATGCCATCAAAATTCCCCTGCAGAGGTTCATTGGTACGCTGCACTTCTTTCTTGGGGATGTAAACCGAATGAGGGTCCAGATCCTTTAAAACCTGAATGATGGCCTGCTCGGTGAGATCAGCTTCATCAACATCCTCAACATAAAAGTAGTTTATCAGTTGCATAAGTGTTGCAAACTTCTGAGTTGTCTCTTTCTGATCAGGATTCTTGAGTGCGTACTGAGCCGAAAGAAAACACGGCGTAAGCAAAAGAATGAATGCTGCAACTAAATTCCTGGCAATCATATTGTTTCTCATTAGAGGATCGAAAATTATTGATTTGTCTGCCAAAATTACCACAATTAATGTACCAGCGGATTGTTGATTTCAATATTGATTGCAGTTTAACAATTTTTAGATCATGGTTCACCGGGTTTTCAAAGCAAATGTATATTCTACTGACACATTGGCACTTTTCAATAATGGTGTTACTTTTGATATGATTCAGTTTCTATCTCTGCATTATGCCTGATCAATCAGAAAAGCGGAAACTTTTTAAAAGCCTCATAGCGCCTTCGATTTTGCTGTTAATAATCTGGGGCATAAAGTTTTACGAGCTGACTTTCAATGCTGATTTTTCGAACCTTGGAATTCTGCCCCAAACTGTGAGCGGCTTAAAAGGCATATTCCTTTCACCGCTTATACATGCTGACGTTTCACATGCGTTTGCCAATTCGGTCCCGCTGTTTGTGCTCACAGCCGCTTTGTACTATTATTATGGTAAAATAGCCAATGGCATCATGGGTTTATCGTGGCTTATCACCGGATTCTGGGTTTGGGTGTTTGCCAAGAACACCGGTTACCATATAGGAGCCTCAGGTGTTGTGTATGCCCTCGCAGCTTTTCATTTCACAAGCGGATTACTGCGTAAGGAACCCCGCATGATGGCATTCTCGCTGCTGGTGGTTTTCCTGTATGGCGGGCTTATCTGGGGCATCTATCCCGATTTCTTCCCTGAGAAAAACATTTCGTGGCAATCGCATCTGCTGGGCCTGGTTGCCGGAGTAATACTGGCCTTTTTTTACAGGTCAGATGGCCCTCAAAGGAAAAAATATGAATGGGAGGATGAAGAAGATGAGGAGGCTGATTCCCCGGAGATTTTTTCCGAAATTGAAGATCAGGATAGTCATGATAAAGAAAAAACCGCCGGCCAGGAGCCGACGGTGATCTATCATTTGCGAAAAAAATCCAACATCGAAGAATAGTTATTTATCTCGTAATCAATGCTTAGCAACTAGCACTAATCTCTGCCATGCATCATATAGAGCAACTTTTTCGACAGAAAAAACACGCCTGCACCCAAAATAATTACAAAAACGGCGATACCGCCAAATATTAGACCAGGACCGAGTGTTTCAATAAAACTTGCAAGCACTCCTCCCAGCAGATGAGCAATGAAGGTTGGCAGGAACCATACCCCCATAAACATCGAAACCATATGTGCAGGAGCCAGTTTGGTCACCATGGACAAGCCAATGGGTGAAAGCATTAGTTCACCAAAGGTGTGAAAAAGATAAGCCACCAGAAGCCACAACATACTGGCTTTGGCACTCCCGGCGTTCAACTGCCCCACCGCACCAAGCATCACAATAAAGCCCAACCCGAGAAAAATCATGCCGAGACCCATTTTTACAGGGGTCGATGGGTTTTTTCCTACCCTTGCAAGTTTCATCCATAGCGCTGAAAACGCAAATCCGAGCCCGAAAACAAGTAATGGATTCAGACTTTGGAACCATGGAGTTGGGATGGTAAATCCACCGATAGTCCGGTTGATCGATTCTTCAGTGAAAACAGTCATCGAACTGCCGGCTTGCTCAAACCCGGTCCAAAAGAAAGTGACGAAGAAAAATAGTGTGAAAATGACGGCTATTCTGTCTTTTTCCTCTTTGGTTAAAGGCTGTTTCTCAGATTTAGCAGCTCCGGCCGCTTTCTGATGAACTGCTTTACCAATATTACCGAGCATCTTAGGTGCCATTATCCAGTATATCAACATGCTGATAATGACAGCGGCACCTGCAACAATAAAGCCGGCACGGTAACCGTATTCAACTGCTATCCAGCCACATAGCAGCGGAGCAAAAAACACTGAACCATTGAAAAGCTGGTAATATAATGTGAAGGCTGCATCACGCCTCGGGTCACCCTGTTCGTACAAATCACCGATCATTGTAACCACAGTAGGTTTAAAGAAACCATTGCCGACAGCCATCAGTGTAAGTCCGGCAATAAAGGGCAGAAGGCTGTTATCAAGTGACAATACAGCAAGTCCTAAGGCTATCAATATCCCGCCAATTGTAGCTGAGCGCCGTTTTCCAAGCAACCTGTCGGCAATCATCCCGCCAAAGAACGGGAACCCGTAGCACAAGGCATTAAAAGTGCCGTAAACCAAGCCTGAAGTGCTTTTTGAGAATGCCATGCCCGGGAGAGTTTCTGATACTCCCGCTATCATGTAAAGCATAAGTAATGCGCGCATACCGTAGTAGGAAAATCTTTCGCCTGCCGCGGTAGCGCTAAGCAGGTACAGTGCCGGCGGATGGCCGTTTCGATCTCTTGATTGAGTCGTCATATCAGTCCTATTTGAGTTTAAGAGCCAAATGTATCAAAAAGCACATTTGAGCCTGCGAATGAAATAGAAAGAATTTCCAGAACCGGACTTGGTTTTCTTACTGATTTCGAGAGTTTCTGAAGCCTGCAACAGAAGCAAATAATATCAGAATTATTACAGAAACAGCTATCAGCCATTTAATTACAGAGCTTACTTCCCACTCTGACTGGGCTGGCCCGGTTGTATCTTTAGGGAGTTCATTATCAATTCTTAAAGTATCGGTATCGGCCCTGAGCTGATAATACAAGTCAGAATGCAACTGCTGAAAACTATCGGCCTCATCAAATACCGCTATTGCCGAGTATGCCTTCACCAGTTTTGAGTAATTATCAAGCACTTCGGGTTTGGCTCCAATTGAATCAGCAATCAGCAAACTCTGCCTGAAGTATCCGATTGCTTTATCAAACTCCTTTTGATACAGCAGGTTATCGCCAATACAAGTGAGAGTGGCCGCAACGGTTCTTTTGTCATCTATGTCTTCATTTATCCTCAAAACCTGCATTAATTGTTCATTGGCCCTGAAATAATTACCTCTTCGCTTATTGATCTCAGCCAGGTTGGTCAAAGCATTTGCAATGTTTTCCTGGTCGTTTATATCTTCGCTTAACATCAGGGAGAGATTAAGATATGAAATCGCTTTATCATACTCATTTTTAATGATGTATGCATTCCCGATATCCGTCAGCAGAACAGCCTTCACATAGTCATTGGTGTCATATTCAGCAAGTGCAAGCGCTTCATTATAATACCTGAGCGCTGTCTCAGGCTTTGAATCCGAAATGTAGATAACACCGAGTGCTGTCAACTTGTCCATCAGACCGCTGGTATTTCCTATTTTCCGGTCAAAAGTGATATATTCATTTAAAAGTTTTATCGCTTTTCCAAACTTCCCCTGGTATTTGTATATCCCTGCTATATTGTTGATTGTAGCTGAAGCTCCAATGTCATCTCCAAGCTTTTTATCGGTTTCTACCGACTGATTGAGATAACCTATTGCTTCATCATATCTACCGGTTTCGCTGCAGATGACTCCCAGGTTATTCAGGCAGGCCGAAACCCCGGAGAGATCGCCAATCGATTGAAACATAGGCAAAGCCAGCTTGTAATACTTTTGTGCCGAATCATACTCAGCCTGGAAAATAAAAGCATTGCCAATGTTTTTATAAGCAAGCGCTAATCCACCTTTGTCATTGATGCTAAGAGCAAGTTTTTGCGCCTGTTCAGCATATTTCATCGCTTGCTTCCGGTCGTGATTC
The DNA here is from genome assembly GCA_035403045.1 of Bacteroidales bacterium. Taxonomy (GTDB): domain Bacteria; phylum Bacteroidota; class Bacteroidia; order Bacteroidales; family UBA4417; genus UBA4417. The sequence goes on along the minus strand of DAONEL010000011.1, from coordinate 27,073 downwards.
AAAACTGACTTCGAGAGTTCGTTGAGTTTTCTCACCTTCTCAATACCTGTTGCATTTTCTGACTGAAGCCGGGGCTGCTGTGTTGTCGTGGTCTGACAATCAGAGCGGAAGCCATGCAGAAACAATGACACAATGATGATCGCCCAAAAGATTCCTCTGTATTTTATTCCGCTAAGCATCAGGTTATTCAATTGTTAGGTAGTATTTGATTTTTTCGAACAGGGCAGCATGAACGAGTGGTATTTGCGATATCTGGTCCACCGAAGTATATTTTCCTTCGATAATCCGCCGATCAACAATTGCTTTGGCAAGATAGTAGTCAAAATAAGGGTGTTTCCTCAGTTCGTCTGTACTCACTTTATTAAGGTTTAGCTTCGTGATGCCGGCTGGATTTACATTGCAATAGCGATAGATTTTCTCATAACGAGCCGAGTCAAACCCGTAGACTTCAAGCAGTTGAGAAGTAGAATAAAATCCTCCGAGAAGCTTGCGGAATTTTATTATCCTTTTGGCAAATGACGGGCCGATACCATTCAATGTAACCAAAGCAGCTGAATCCGCAGTATTGAGATCAACCTGCTCAATTTTCGGTTTCCTGAATGCGTACTGCGAATTATTCGCCTCATCCGGAACCTTTATCTTTTCAGGAATACTGATATAAGGCGCAAGAACCTCATACTGTGCTTTGCTTATCCCGTAAATTTTCGCAAAGTCTTCCTTTCTGTAGAATTTCCCACCCTTTAAGGTATAGTTTGTGATAATTTTCACCTGCCAGTCTTTCAGCCCAAGCTTTTTCCAGGTGTCGGCGGTCATTTCGTTTGGATTGAATGGGAAAGGGGCTAATTCCTGTTCGGCGACTGAATGGTCAACCCGTTCAAAATCAATCTTTTCCCCGCTATTTCGGGAGGCGGTTGCTTTATTGTTTTTGAGTGAATTTTCAAAAGCAGTAACCTCTGTCCTGAAATTTGAAACATCCTGTTTTACAGGCTTTCGATGATATCTGATAAACGCAGGTACCAAAAACAGCACAATGAGCAACAAACCCAGTATGACGATGCTGTTTCGCTCGGCACGGTTGAAATCGAAATAATCGCGTATATGCTTAAACATCAATAATTTATCAGAATAAATTCAGAACGGTTTTGTCCTTGTTAGTTGCTCATTCATTCAGGAGAAGCATCCCTTGGTTTTGAGATTCTTTTCCAGATGTAGTAAACCGGGATTCCGGAAATAACAATTATCAAGCCCGGCCAGGTATATACTGGTCTATAGATCAGCAATATAGCCATGATGAGTATTGCAAGAATCATATAGAGAGCAGGTACTACAGGATACCCGAATGCTTTGTATGGACGTTCGGCATCAGGTTTCAGTTTGCGAAGCCTGAATAAACCTGCAATGGTTAGCACATAGAAAATAAGAACAGCAAACACCACATAATCCAGGAGATTGGAATAAGTTCCCGAAAGGCAAAGCAATGATGCCCAAACCCCTTGAGTAATGAGCGCTTTCCCTGGTACTCCAAATTTATTCAGCGTGCCCACCTTCCTGAAAAACAGCTTGTCGCTGGCCATTGCGTAGTAAACCCTTGCTCCTGATAAGATAAGCCCGTTGTTACACCCAAAAGTTGATATTACTACAAAAATAGCCATGAGAAGAGAAGCCATCGAGCCAAAAAGCACGAACATCGTGGCGCTTCCCAGCCTGTCGTTTGCAGCAAACTGTATTCCCCGCTCAAAAACGGTGCTGCCGTTCTCTAATCCTCTCAACGGCAAAGCGTTCAGGTAGGCAAAATTGGCCAGTAAATACATCACTGTTACGATTATTACGCCAAAAGCCAGGCTGAGCGGGATATTCCGTTTTGGATTTTTTACCTCACCAGCGGCAAAAGTGATGTTGTTCCAGGCATCGGATGAAAAAAGTGAACCAACCATGGCTACTCCTATGGCTGCAATCAGCGACCAGCCCGTAAGCGCCTCACCTGAAATCGATTGCGGTTTCCAAAATATAGCTGCATTGGTTTGAACAGCTTCAGGATTTCGTGCAACAAACAGTCCCAGGATTATGAAAGCCAGCAGCATCAAAGCTTTGAGAGCTGTGAATATATTTTGCACCCATTTGCCATTCCGGATGCCCAACAGGTTGTTGATCGTGAGAACAAGTATCGAACTGATTGCCAGCAGGTGTACAGTATTTATCTTAACGACTCCAAGGTTAAGTAATACATTGCTTTCGGAAAACCACGGCACAAGTACTCCGAAAAATTTGGCAAAGGCCATGCCAACTGCAGCAATAGTGCCGGTTTGTATCACCAGGAAAAAGGTCCATCCATAAAGAAAACCGCTCATAGGATTGAATGCTTCGCGCAGGTAAATGTACTGACCGCCGGCACGAGGCATCATTGATGCAAGTTCACCATAGCTCAGCGCTGCCGCTATGGTCATAACTCCGGTAATAACCCAGGCAATGAGCAGCCATCCCGGCGAACCAAGGTTTCGTGACATTTCGGCACTCACAATGAAAATGCCGGAGCCAATCATTGATCCAGCCACAATTGCTGTAGAATCAATAAGATTGAGGCTCTTGCGAAAGCCTGAAACTTCAGTTTGTCCGCCCATGGCTATGCGTTTTATTCTTCAGTGTACGAATCTGGTTCGCCTTTTTTCTTGCTTCTCAGTACTTTGACAAAGAAATAGACTGTCAGCGCGGTTATCGCTGTTTCTGAAACAATCATGAACAGAAGTGCTGTTGTATTCATGTTGAGAATATTTGTGCTGAATAATAAGCATTAAAGACTTCCGGTGACTCTGCGTTTTCTGAATGCAATGTAAACCATTACACCAATCGCGACAAACACGCTGATGAGCAAGCACCTTGCAACATCAATGTAGAAAACCTTATTTACAACGCTCCCTGTATAAATTACATCTCCTGCTTTTACACTGAAACCGGCTTTCACAACCGGTTCATTATGCCTGCCGATTTTGTAAAGTGCATTTGTTGTTTTTCCTCCGGTAGTATCGGTCACACTTATATATTCTGATTTGCCTTTTGTGAAAACCGAATCCACAACGCCATTTTGCTCAGCATAAAACTCGTTTGCAAAATACGCTTTATTAGGTCCGATCCCCTGGTGTTTTATTTGTCCGATAATACTTTCATTGTGAAGTATCCAACCCTTAAAGCTGATTTTGCTCCACTCGTCGTTTGCCGGCCTCACAAGTGATCCGAAGAATACAGCAAGAAGCATAAAAGGGGTGATCCACTTAATGATAAACCGGTAGATAACCGGGATCTTGATGTCAGCCCCGTATGTAATCTCAGTCCACCCTTTCTTCATCCCAAACACCCACGAGAACAGGATCATCTCAAAAGTTGCAAACAAAACAAGTGATACGGTTCCCGCCCAGTAATCATATTCATCGAGAACACCTTGCTGAAAAAATAAAACCGTGGGTAAGCCAAGAAACAAAACTGCAAAGCCAAAAGCCAGTGCTGAACTCTTGCGTTTCCAGTTAAATTCGTCCATCAGGAAAGACATAACTGGTGTACCCATGGCAAGCGAACTGGTGATGCCAGCGAAGAATAGTAACCCAAAAAAAGCGATTCCTGCAAGTGCTGCCAGCAGCGGACCCCACTGGGCAAATAAGAAAGGCATAATGCGGAACCCAAGCCCTAATCCTCCGAGTTGTGTGAGTTCGACAACCTTATCCAGGCCAAAATATCCTATTGAAATGGGGATAATAATTGCGCTGCCAAGCACCACTTCCACAAATTCGTTCATCCAGCCTGCCGACATAGCATTGAGCGCTATATCATCTTTCCTTTTCACATAAGATGCATAGCACTGTACCGAACCCTGTCCCAGAGAAAGAGTGAAGAAAATCTGACCTGCTGCAGCCAGCCACACTTTAGGATTTGTGAGTGAACTGAATTGAGGTGTCCAGAGAAAGCTTAACCCTAGTGTTCCATCGTAAACAGCACCCATGCTGCCGGCTTTAAGGGTTATACCTCTGATTGCCAGAAAAATACCGAAAACAATGAGAAGAGGGATACCGATTTTGGCCACTTTCTCAACCCCGCCGCTCAATCCCCTGCTTAGCACCCAAACATTGAGTGCCAGACAGAGTACAAAGAAAACGATAGCTTCGTAAGGAATACCTGTTGTTGACGTGCTTATATCAACATAATTATTAAAAAAAGCTGCAACACCATGCTGGTCAAGGCCATTAAATGAGCCTAAAGCCGAATGGATTGTATAACTCAGTGTCCAGCTTTCGATATAACAGTAATAGGATGCAATGGCTATGTTTGAAAATATTCCGAAAACCCCGATATATTTCCAGAACCACCTGCTGTTCATCTTGTGGAATGTGAGTGGCGTGGTATGATGCCCAAACTGCCCTCCGTACCTTCCCGTTGACCATTCGACAAACAAAAGGGGGATGCCAAGCAAAAGAAAACACACAAGGTAAGGTATGATAAAAGCTCCTCCCCCGTTTTGAACTGCCTGCATCGGAAAACGCAGGAAATTACCCAGCCCTACGGCATTGCCTGCCATAGCCAGGATAAGCCCTACCCTTGTTCCCCATGATTCTTTGTTTGTAGTCATGATAAGTGATTGAGTTAATGAATTATGCTGATCTTTAGATAATTACCACCCCAAACTGACCTAAACTGTTTTCCGTACAGTTACTTACTCTTTTTTGCCCTGAGCAAGACATTGCCGATACTGCACGAAAGGCACTTTTTCCCATTACAGTATTGTGTTTTCAGTTCAATCAATGCCTGAGTTTGTGCAGCCGAATTTACATTCATTCCCAATTGGTTCCACTTTTTGATGATCGAATTTGTTTCGCCATCAACACTATTGAGTAATTCAACAGGCTTTTCGGTGAGCCGTGAACTGCCTTTGCTCCGGCCATAAACAAAAAGCAATGGCGCTACCAGGTTGATTATCAGCAATCTGATCGACTCCTCTCCCAGTGATTTTTTCCTGGGAGAAGCCTGTTTATCAAACAGATAATGATTTTGCCAATAGCCTGAAGCCTTAGCGCTGAAAAGGTCAAGATAGGTGTTGAGGCTTCCTGCTTCAACCACGCGAGAGAACAGTCCGGACGATTTATGAATGATTGCTGCAAACTGTGCAAGCCTTATCGTCGGAAAGTTGCCGGGATGCAGCCTGGCAAATCTCCAGATTTTGCCATCAACCGGTTTAAGCGAGTATTTCGACCTGAGGAACGCATATTCTCTTTGCAATTGCACCGGGTATTCTTCCTTGAATGAACCTTGGAGTAGCCCAGCCTGACCGAAAATCATGGCTTCAAGCTGAAAAAGATCATCAGCATGTTTGAGTAAGAACGAATATGGCAAATTGTCAGCCAATAAGCCAAATGCTTCATTATTAAGCTTAAAGCCCATATTGCGGGCAAGCAACCGGTAAAAAGTTTCATTATAATCGTTGCCGGCTCTTTTCAGAATATCTTCAACAAGGGCAGATTTACGTTCCAGTCGTTCAACCAGGAGCCTTTCCAGCCAGGCTGATTTCACATAATCATCGACATCCGAAAGCATATTTTCACAAGGTATCCATGCCCTGGAAGCCATAAAGTACAGGTACTTATTCCAGGCATTCTCATCAATTCTTCCCGAAAGTTCGAGCACTGGAATTATTTCACCGTTTTCGCGGGAAACCGGCTGATCGTTTAACCAAACAACGTGGAGAATTATGTTGTCGTAATTCTTATCAAGATGATGCCTGTGATTGTACCACTCCGAAGAGTTTACATGAATTTCAATATTTCCGGCCCATATTGTTTCACCGATCTGGAGCTTTGCATTGAAAAAATCGGGACCTGAATCAGTGTTATGATACCCGGGATGCAAAACCTCCAATGTTTCGCCGGTATCAATAGTCAACCCGGTGCCGTAAAGCCTGTATTGCCAGACATAGTGAAGAAATTCTTCAGTCATAGGGCCGGGGTTTTAATCCGGGAAAGATAAGAAGAAAATAATTTCAATCAATCGCTTTCAGCTATTTGTGACAAATCTGTATTCCATAGAATAATTACACAACAAATTATTCGGTGAAGATAATCTCCTCCAAAGATTGAGGCGACTAATACAGAACATAAAGTGGCTATTGAAATATACCTGTTTTGCTCAGATTTGTGAGAATTCAGACTGTATAATTTACAAGCTTTCCGCTGATCAGTATAGGCAAGGATTTGGAGGTATCTTGTTTGAAACAATACTCAAGATCAGCATTAAGCCCTTTCGACAGAAGCCTCTGGTAATGTGATGACTGGCTTACAACATCCCGGAGATTTTCACAGGAATGGTTCCAGAGCGTCATTGCCGCCCCAGAAGCATCATCTGAAGCATAAAAGGTTCCAACTTTTATCAGTTTTGCAGCAATTGCCCCGGCACAAAGCGTATCTTCCAGACTGAAAGTGTTCTTCCATCCGGCACAAAGAATTAATACATCTCCATTCCTTTTAGCAATCCAGTTTACAACTGTTGTAAGATTTGAAAAAGAGGCAGTTACAAGTTCTCCGGCAACTTTACCGGTATCAATTGCCCGGGTTCCGTTTGTCGTGGTAAAAACCAGTTCAGCACCTATTTTATCAGCCGAAAGAAAACCTGCAGGAGAATTACCAAAATCGGCAAAATCAAGTTTATCGCCTTCCCTTTCTGCAGCCACGAGATATCCTTTTTCTTTATAACATCTGGCCTCTTCAATTCCTGTTACTGGAATGATTGAACCGAAACCCCTGTCAAATGCAGCACAAAAAGCTGTAGTAGCCCTCAGTACATCAATGACAACAACAACACAGTTTTCGCTGGTTTTGCGTGCAGGAAAAAGAAGCGGACTCAGGCATGTTTCAATAGTTGGCATCTCTTTTAATTCGGTTAAAATTCTCAGGTAAAAAGCATAAAAAAGCCGGGTCATCATACATTGGCCCGGCAAAATTAATCATTGGCTGACTTTTTATGCCGGTTTATAAAATGGCGGTTTCACCACAACAGCTTTCAGGGCTTTATCGCGGACACTGATATAAATTTCGCTTCCTTCTTTTGAATAAGCAGCCGGCACATAAGCCATTCCTATCGGCTTCTTTACACTTGGGCCCATCGTTCCGCTTGTCACGATTCCGATTTTTTTGTTTCCGGCATCCACCACATCGTATCCATGACGTGGAACTCCTTTATCAATAAGCTCAAAACCAACCAGTTTGCGAGTCAATCCTGTGACTTTCAGGTCGAGCATAAACTGCTTGTCGATAAAATTTTTCTCATCAGTAAACTTGGTAATCCAACCAAGCCCTGCCTCAAGCGGTGAAGTGGTATCGTCAATATCGTTTCCGTAAAGCATGTAGCCCATCTCAAGGCGAAGCGTATCACGGGCAGCCAGCCCGATGGGCTTGATGCCAAACTCAGCTCCTGCTTCCATCACTGCGTTCCAGATGGCAACAGCATCCTTGTTGGCAAAATAAATCTCGCAACCGCCTGATCCGGTGTAACCGGTGGTTGAAAATAAAACATCCTTAACTCCTGCAAATTCAAGGACTTTGAATGTGTAATATTCCATATCGGTAACCGTAGTAGCGGTGAGTTTCTGCATTGCCTTCAGTGCAAGCGGCCCCTGTATTGCAAGCTGTGATGTTTCATCGGATGCATTGGTCAGTTCTGCGCCTATGCTATTCTGACTCACCAGCCAGTTCCAGTCTTTTTCAATGTTGGCGGCATTAACAACCAGCAGGAATTCCTCATCTCCGAATTTGTAAACCAGCAGGTCGTCGACAATTCCGCCTTTGCCGTTGGGGAAACATGAATACTGCACTTTCCCGATCCATAGCTTTGAAACATCATTTGATGTAACGTACTGAACAAATTCAAACGCTTTGGGGCCCCTCACCCAGAATTCACCCATGTGTGAAACATCAAATACGCCCAATTTCTGACGTACAGTTTCGTGTTCGTCGTTAATCCCTGAATATTGCACCGGCATATAGAATCCGGCAAATTCAACCATTTTAGCGCCGAGTGATTCATGCACCCCCGACAATGCTGTTTTTTTCATGATATATTGTTTTTAATTCATGTTCAGCGAATGCACAAAGGTAGTGAAAGCCTCATTCTGGCATAAGATTTCAGGATAAATCCAACAAAAATGTTGTTCACAATTAAACCACAAACTGTTCAAATCGTGGCTTTCAGGAACCTGAAATTTATAATTTTGCACAAAATTTATGAAATGATCAGAATAGGGGTAATCGGGGCGGGTCACTTGGGTAAGATTCATATCAGGTGCCTGAAATCAATACCCGAGTTTACCATTGTTGGTTTTTATGATAACGATACTGAAAACTGCAATGAAGTAGAAGCTGAGTTTGGAATAAAATGTTTTCAAGACATTGATTTACTGATTAATGCCAGTGACGCCATTGATATCGTCACTCCTACTCTTTCGCATTTTGAGTATGCCTCCGGAGCGCTGAAAAGGTTCAAACATGTTTTCATCGAGAAGCCGATTGTTGCTACTCCGCAGGAAGCACAGAAACTGATGGATATAGCCGCAGAGGCGAACGTAAAGGTTCAGGTAGGACATGTTGAGCGGTTCAATCCCGCCTTTACAGCAGCGTTGCCTTATATCAGCAAACCTATGTTCATTGAGGCGCACAGGCTGGCTGGTTTCAAAAACCGCGGCAACGATATCCCGGTAATCCTCGATCTGATGATCCATGATATTGATATTGTGCTGCATACGGTAAAGGCAAATATCAGGAAGTTGAGCGCCAGCGGCGTGGCTGTGATCAACAGTAGCCCCGACATCGCGAATGCCCGGCTCGAGTTCGACAATGGCTGTGTGGCTAATCTTACAGCAAGCCGTATCTCGATGAAGAATATGCGTAAAGTGAGGTTCTTCCAGCGCGATGCTTACATTACAGTAGATTTCCTGAACAAGGAAACCAAAATTGTTAAAATTCAGGACATCAGCGATAGTAAACCCGATCCACTCCTGCCTGTGTTTACACCTTTAGGCAGTCACACCGAAAAGCAGGTGTATTTTGAAACTCCTGTAATTGAACCCATCAATGCCATTGAAACCGAACTGAGAAGTTTTGCCATTTCAATCCTCAATGACACCCATCCGGCCGTCTCGATTCTCGATGGTTATAACGCGTTAAAAGTTGCCTATCAGATACTTGAAAAAGTAGAGAATTCGCTCAGTTTTCTTGAATGATTTTTTTCAAAAAAGTTTTTCGCTTTTAAGCAATAAGGGCACTCGTTTCACCGTTCAGACTCTAATAGCTAAGGAATCGCCCGGGAATGCGTTTTGATTATTTAACTAACCTTTTTTACTGCTGTACTCTGTTTGTATCGCTCTCACTGTTCGCCTCATGCGAAACCAGCGAGGACGACATACCTTCCTATGTTTCAGTTGATTCCATAAGCCTTGTCTCCGAATTAAAAGAAGGCACTGCCTCTCATAAGATTACCGATGCATGGGTTTACATCAATAAAAAACTTGTCGGTGCATTCGAAATGCCGGCTAAATTTCCGGTTCTTGAAGAGGGTGCTTCAACCATCATTATTCAGCCGGGTGTTAAAATGAATGGTGTGGCTGGCACCCGCATCCCATACCCATTCTTTAATCAGATCACCCTTAACGCCAACCTGGCAAAAGAAAAGATCACTTCTCTCGGAAATCTTCAAACAACATACAACCCCAACACTGTTTTCTCGTGGGTCGAAGACTTTGAGAACAGCAGTTTTTCGTTAGACTCCACATCACGAAGCAATGTGAATGCTGTGCGCACCAATGATGAGACCAGGATTTTTAAATATCCCGGGGAAATATCGCATTATTCAGCGCTGGCAGAATTCACAGGTGAATCAACAGTTTTTGAATGTGTCAGCCATTCTTCTTTTGAATTACCGCAGGATGGCACCGAGGTATTTCTGGAGCTAAACTACAAGACCAATACTCCCCTTACAATTGGCGTTTTCGGTCGGACAGCTACTCAAACAATACAGGAACCTGTCTTTGTGCTGAATGCCAATTCCACCTGGAATAAAATCTACATAAATCTTACTCCTACCGTTACCAACATGAGTTCGTCATATGATTTCAGGATTTACTTTTCGGCCATGAAGAGTGACGACATTGAAACCGCTGAGATTCTCCTTGATAACATCAAACTGCTGCATTTTTGAAAAAGGTGACTATGAATAAAAAGCTACAAACTGCAAAATATGTTTTCGCCGACTTCCTTTCAGCAGTTATTGCGTGGAGTTTATTCTTCATCTATCGTAAAAGCATTGAAAACAGCAATTCAGATCTTATTCCGCTGGTGCTTTCTGACAAGAATTTCTACCTTGGAATCATACTGATACCTTTCTTCTGGCTGTTTTTATACGCCATAACCGGTTCCTATCATCATATTTTTCGCAAAGCGCGTATGAGGGAACTCGGCCAAACGCTCCTCATCACACTAATCGGAGTAATAATCATCTTTTTTGCATTTATCCTCGACGATGTAATAGCAAGTTATCAAACCTATTACAAATCGTTTGTCATCCTCTTCAGCCTGCATTTCTTCTTTACATTCCTTTTCAGGTATATTCTTACATCATCCACATTATACAAACTCCATCACAGGAAAATTGGTTTCAAAACAATCATTGTAGGAAGCAATGGAAATGCTGTTTCGATCTACAATGAAATTGAAAGCCAGGTTAAATCATCAGGGAACCAGTTTGTTGGTTTTGTTCATGCTGTGGAATATCCGAGCTATAAACTCGAGAAGTTTATACCGCACCTGGGGCATTACAGCGATATGAGAGCCCTTATCAATACAATGAAAATTGATGAAGTTATCATTGCTATTGAGCGGTCGGAGCACAAAACCATTGAAAAGATCATCTCAGAAATAGAAGATAGTGACGTATTTATAAAAGTTATACCCGACATGCAAGACTTTCTGCTGGGGACGGTTAAAACCACTTCCATTTACCAGACTCCGTTAATTCAGGTTTCGTTCGATTTTATGCCACCCTGGCAGATGGCATTTAAACGCATGTTCGACATCATCCTGTCGTTTCTGGCCATCATTATCCTCATGCCTGTGTATTTGTTCTGCGCCATCGGTGTGAAACTATCATCAAAAGGCCCGATATTTTATTCACAGGAACGTATTGGCATTAACGGAAGAATATTCATCATCCCGAAGTTCCGGTCTATGTATATCGGGGCCGAGCAGGGAACGCCAATGCTTTCTTCCAAAGACGATGAAAGAGTGACCCCTTTCGGGAGATTCCTTCGTAAAAGCCGGTTAGACGAGATTCCACAGTTCTTCTCGGTTCTTAAAGGAGACATGTCACTCGTAGGCCCCCGCCCCGAAAGGCAGTATTTCATTGAAAAAATAACCCAGCGTGCACCACATTACAGGCTTCTGCTGAAAGTAAAACCCGGAATTACCTCCTGGGGGCAGGTTAAGTATGGTTATGCCGAAAACGTTGACCAGATGATTGAACGCCTTAAGTACGATATCTTATACCTCGAAAATATGTCGCTGGCCATGGATTTTAAAATAATGGCATATACACTTCTCACCGTAATGAAGGGAAGCGGACAGTAAATCTCCAGGCAATTTTATATCCGATTTTATTAAGGCAATCAGAAACGGTGATTGCTATTTTACTGTGGCTGACGTAGTTTCTTTTTCAATATCAAATACCAGGTCTATTGTTAATTTCTTCTTCAGTTTAATCTGTCCTTCATACAGCGCATCCAGTGAATAACTAAGATCTTTGGTATGCTCTTCCCAGGTACCTTCATATAATGCAAGATTGATCACCCTCACCTGGTGAGTTCCTTGCGGTACTTTAACGCTGAATGATACCGGTACCGACTCCAACCCCTGAGCCGATTCACCAGCCAGGTTACCATCAATGTATAGCTGTGTTTTATTGATATGATCGTATCCTTCGATAATACCTTTAAAAGAGGTGTTCACCGTTATTAAACCCATTTTCTGCGCACTTACTGAGGTTACTATCAGGGCGGCGAACAAGGAAAGCAATAATACTTTTTTCATAATGATAAGGTTTTTGTTTGTTTGGATTTTCACTTAAAACGCTAACGGATTCAAAATGTTCAAATACAGTGCCTGCTTTCAAACGAAATGGCAACTATTAAGAAAAGCCTCAAGCATCTTGCTGCTTCATCTGCCTGTTGTTTGAGTCACCCGTTCAGAGCAGAATAAATTCACAAATCCATTCTAACTTATTGGTACTGAAATCTATACTGATCTTGTTTTGCTTTATCGTATTTTTTGTATTATCTTTGGTAATAACTACGCTGCTCTTTCTTTTTTGCTGATTCTTGTAGTACCTTGAAAGGACCTTATATTCACAATAAAAAGCAAAATCATGAAAACCAGGTTTCTACTCTGTTTGGTACTCAGTTTTACAGGATTGATTCTTATTCAGTCCTGTGGTTTACACCACCAAACCCCGGTCATCGGTCTGTTGATGGATCAGTTTAATGTTGAAAGATGGTCACAGGATACCACTTACTTTATTAAAGCAGTCAACGAACTCAACGGAAAAGTCATCTGTAAGGTTGCTAATGGCGACCCACAAAAACAACTTGATCAGGCTAAAGAATTGATAAACAAAAAGGTAAATGTATTAGTCATTGTTCCGGCTGACCTGAATAAAGCTGCTGAAATTGTGAATATGGCGCATCAGGCTTCTGTTCCAACTATTTCATACGACAGGCTAATCCAGAATTCATACCTTGATTATTACATCTCCTTTGATAATGTAAAAGTGGGCGAGTTACAGGCAGATTATATCAGGAAGCGACTTGAGAAAGGGAACATAGCCCTGATTGGCGGCCCAGTGAGCGATCCCAATTCGGCATACCTGCGGTTCGGGCAGTTAGGCATATTGCAGCCTTACCTTGAGAATGGTGACATCAGGATTGTGTATGACAAATGGGTAGATGCCTGGTCTTTTGAAGAAGGTTATAAGAAAGCAGTTGAGTGTCTGAATAAAAACAAGGTTGATGCTATCATTGCAGGAAACGACCTGCTTGCCAGGGGAGCGATTAAAGCCCTGGAAGAAAAAGGACTTGCCGGAAAAGTTCTGGTTGCCGGGCAGGATGCAGATACAGAAGCCTGCGAAAATATTATCAAAGGCATTCAAACAGTATCAATCTATAAACCCATCGAGGATATAGCAGGTAATGCTGCCAAACTTGCTGTTGATCTTGCCACAGGTGTACCGGTAATAAATGCCACCATTACAACCAACAACGGTTTTAGGAAAGTACCTTCGTTCCTTCTGACACCTACCCTGGTAAATAAAGGAAATATCGGGTTACAGGTAAAATCAGGCCAGGAAAAATAGTGCGGCTAAAAATAGTTTGTATCTAAGCCGCAATAGCTCAGGTATCGCTAGATAGTGCCGTTCTCAATCATGAGAACGATACGTTCAATATCAGCATCCTCGTGCAGAGGATCATACTTCACTTTGAGATTGTATCCGAAAATCCGGGCAAAAGACTGCCAGAAAAAAGCCTGGAAACGTCCGCGGAAATCTTTTACAATATCGTACGAACAATTGCCGGTCTGCCTGTCAACAAGTTTTAACAAGATCTTTCCCTGCGTAAAAGTGAGTGCCTTTAATTCCTCGCCAAACTGATCCTGCAGTTCATTTTCCGCCTGCTTCATCATTGTCTTCCTGATACGCTCATTGTCAACAGCCACAATCTTCTTGCTGTATTCTTCGAACTTTAGTCCTGCAAGCCTTGCATACGGCCAGGTTTTCTTAACATTATAAACCAAACGGTTCCATCGCCGGGCTTCAGCCGAATTGCGGAACGACATTTTACCCCAGATATATACATTATCCAGGTAAATAACAGGAACTGTGTCGTTATCGATAATAATAGCAGAACAGTGAACACCTTCTGCATCACGCGGATTCAATATCGACTGGGCAAAAAGAAAGCCCGGAAGAAACAATAACAACCCGGTGATAAACTTTCTGATCATTTTAATGGTTTCACACTCCTGTTCAATTATTGTGCCACAGACAAAAATTCTCCCTGATTCCCGGAGAACAATGTCATAACGAAATACACTACAAATTTAGTGTAAGCCTTATTGTTTCGTCAAAAAAAACCTATGAGGCTATGAGCCGGGATGATGAAAGGCTGAAATTACAGACTGCTGTTAATCAGGCTACTTTGAGCCTGGCAATATTTGCTTTTCCGAGTTTTTCTGCCGCGTATTCCCGTGTGATAACGAGTTCAGTATGTTTTGCTGCCGAAGGGGATTCAAACATGGCATCTGTAAGAATAGCCTCAAGTATCGACCTGAGCCCACGAGCTCCCGTGCGGAATTCAATGGCTTTATCGACAATGAAATCGAATACTTCGGGAGTGAATGTGAGTTTAATATTGTCCATCTCGAAGAGCTTGGTGAATTGCTTCACCAAAGCATTTTTTGGCTCCGTTAAAATACGGATCAATACTTCCCTGGATAAAGGCTGTAAAAAAGTCACAACAGGAAACCTGCCGACAAGCTCAGGTATAAGTCCGTAGGCTTTTAAATCAGGAGGTGCAACGTATTGAAGCAGGTTACTTTTATCGATAAACTCGCGCTCTCGGTCGGTATTGTAACCAATAATATTGGTCTGCATCCGGTTGGCAATTTTATTCTCAATTCCGTCAAAAGCGCCGCCCGAAATAAAAAGGATATTCTGTGTATTAACAGAGATCATTTTTTGTTCCGGATGCTTACGACCACCCTGAGGCGGAACATTCACCTCAGCACCCTCGAGCAGCTTGAGAAGTGCCTGTTGAACGCCTTCACCCGAAACATCACGAGTGATTGAAGGATTATCGCTTTTTCGCGAAATCTTGTCAATTTCGTCAATGAATACGATTCCTTTTTCGGCAGCACTGACATTGTAATCAGCAGCCTGTAAAAGCCGGGTGAGGATACTTTCCACATCCTCGCCAACATATCCTGCCTCGGTAAGCACTGTAGCATCGGCGATACAGAAAGGCACTTGCAGCATTTTTGCAATTGACCGCGCCAGTAAGGTCTTTCCTGTTCCTGTTTCACCAACCAGGATTATGTTAGACTTCTCAATCTCAACATCGTCCTTACCTCGCAATGATGCATGATTAATACGTTTGTAATGGTTATATACAGCGACGGAGAGAATGCGCTTGGCCTCGTCCTGCCCTATAACATACTGGTCAAGATACGTTTTGATTTCGCCTGGTTTGGGAGTTTCGAATTTCTGGGAACTTTTGTTTTTTCCATGCGATATCTCCTCGTTCATTATTTCTCGTGCCTGCTCAATGCAATAATCACATATATGTGCTTCGAGTCCGGCAATCAGCATGTTGGTTTCACGCTTTGGCCGGCCACAGAAAGAGCATCTTTCCTCTTTTTTGTTCATATAATAATAAAAAGGCAGTTAATGATTAATCCCTTAATTACCAAAAGGTAACCTGGCGACCGCAATTAATCACACAAAGTTACACCTAAAGTACGTGAAAGCCTAAAAGCAAGTAATTGCAGTTTGAACTTTTAACGGTTACTGATTATTACGAACCAGGATTTCATCAATCATACCGTAAGTTCTGGCCTCTTCACTGGTCATCCAGTAATCACGGTCGGCATCCTTCTCAATTTTCTTGAAAGCTTGTCCGCTATGACGGGCAATTATTTCATAGAGTTCTTTTTTGAGTTTAAGGATTTCGCGCGTGGTGATCTCTATATCGGAAGCCTGGCCTTCGGCACCGCCCATGGGCTGATGAATCAGTATCCGCGAGTGCGGCAGAGCGGTTCTCTTGCCTTTTTCGCCGGCACACAGAAGCACTGCACCCATTGAAGCTGCCATACCGGTACATATGGTTGCCACATCAGGCTGAATGTACTGCATGGTATCATAAATACCAAGACCGGCATAAACAGAGCCACCGGGAGTATTCAGGTATATCTGTATATCACGCTTTGAATCAACCGATTCGAGGAACAGCAACTGTGCCTGAATGATGTTTGCCACATAGTCATCAATAGGCACTCCAAGAAAAATGATTCGGTCCATCATCAATCGCGAGAAGACATCCATTGTAGCTATATTCAACTGGCGCTCCTCTATGATTGTGGGTGAGATGTAGTTGTTAGCAACTGAGGTATAACGATGCAGTGACATACTGCTGATACCACGGTGTTTGATAGCGTATTTACGGAATTCGTCCATCTCAGGTTTGGTTAATAGGAATTGGTTAATGGTTAATGCCTGCCTGACTGGCGCGGGTCTGCAGGTGGCAGGCAGGGTTATTGGTTATTGGTTATTGGTTATTGGTTATCGGTTATCGGTTATTGGGGCAAGTGGTTAAAGGCCGCAGACATTTGATAAGGCTTTTATTCCACTAAAAATCCTTCTGTATTTTCACCAGATTATTGCTTATTGTGCATGGCAGCATCCATAGTAAGGAATTCTTCATAGGACACTTCCTTCTCAACCAGCGTAGCCTTTTCTTTTACAAGCATAGCAATCTTTTTATCGTAGAGAGAGTCCATCAGACGATGAGATTCTTCCGCATTGTTGTCGATAAAATTCTTAGCCATTCCTTCAAGCCGTTCAAGAAGGCCTGAATTCAGCTCCATGCCCCGCCAACCCGGAAGGTAATAGTCTTTAACTGCATCTTTCAGTTCCTGGTCAGCTACCTCAATATCATACTCCTTGATTATACGGTTTTCGATCAGTTGCCATTTCATGGCTTCTGCATATTTTGGATAATCTTTCTCAACTTCTTCAGCGCTCAGTCTGCCTTCATTATTTTCAACGAGCCAGCGTTTAAGGAATTCGTCGGGAAGAGTCATTGCTGATACCTCAAGCAACTTCTCTCTTACAGAATGCATGAGGTAATGGTCGCTGTTTTCAACGAAGGCCTTTTCTGAATCATCCCTGATCGCATCGCGAAATGATTTTTCATTATCAAGTCCTTTCCCGGGAAATACTTTCTCAAAAAATTCGCTGTTCATTTCAGCGGGTTCAACACGGGTAATTTCCGAGATAGTGAACCGAAAAATTGATTCCAGGTGCATAGCTTTCTTAGAGTCGATGCCCAGCATTGTCGATACTTCTGTAAGATTGGAAATCGACTTGACGGGATCAAAATCAACTGAATCACCAACCGCTTTTCCGAGGAAAGATTTCCTGACATCCTCGTCGATAATTGCCGAAAGAAGCAGCCGCGATTCGTTACTGATGCCGCCTTCAATCAGGTTTTCTTCAGCATCAAGTTCGTCGAACCTTCCAAACATTGAATCTTTCTCTTCAACTGCATCAGCTTTAGCAAACGATCCGTTACGCTGCCTGAGGTCTTCAATGTATTTGTCAACCATTTCGCTGGTTGCCTTAATTTTCAGGTAGTCAACAGCCAGAGTATCATCAATTTTCAGATCAAATTCAGGCGAAAGGCCAAGGTCGAAATAAAATTCAATTTCGGTTTCTTCTCTCCAGTCAAATGTACTGGTACGTTCAGTATTTGGCAGTGGTTGACCGAGAATTGCCAGTTTTTCGTCCTGAATGTACTGAGTAAGTTTCTCGGTAAGGGTTTTATTTATCTCATCGGCAAAAACTGCGCTTCCATAAAGCTTCTTAACCATTCCGAACGGAACATGGCCTGGCCTGAATCCGGGGACATTCGCTTTGCGCTGATAATCTTTAAGGACTTTGTTGATGTTTTCAGTGTAATCCGAAGGACTTAAAACAATTTTAATGGTTGCTGTCAGTTCCCCGGTGTTTTCGCGAGTGATTTGCATAATTTACAGTTAAACGGTTCAAAAATATACCTCTGAATTCCAAAAAGATACGACTAATTGCGCACTAATTTTTCAGAGGCGCAAAGGTAGTTTTATTTTGTTTATCAGCAAGCATATCGGGCACGGCAATTTTCAACATCTATCATTGAACCTTATGATTGAATAGTTGTTTGTTTAGCAAAATGAATGCCACAACACTTATAAGGCTTTTTTTGCTGCTTTTGTTAGTACCATTGGCTGCAAAGTGTACACCGGTTAACCACCGAAATACCGAGAATATGGAAAACACTGACTTTTTGACTGCGAATACTGACACGACAACGTTAGGGGCAGGCTGTTTCTGGTGCACTGAGGCAGTTTACGGTATGATCAAAGGAGTGATTTCAGTAACACCCGGCTATTCGGGCGGGAAAATTGCCAATCCAACCTACCGGGAAGTTTGTTCAGGGCTTACCGGTCATGCCGAAGTTGCCCAGATTGTATTTGATCCGCTTAAACTCAGTTACGCTGATTTGCTGCAGGTATTTTGGGAGATGCATGATCCAACTTCGCTTAATCGACAGGGAGCGGACTATGGAACGCAGTACCGCTCGGTAATATTTTATCACAATGATCAGCAAAGAGCTGAAGCCGAAAAGCAAAAGGCAATCATCAGCAAATCTGGCATATACGACGATCCCATAGTAACCGAAATTACTCCTGCAGTTAAGTTTTACAAAGCTGAAGATTATCACAATGATTATTATGAAAACAATAAATCGGCTCCGTATTGCCGAATAGTCATCAGTCCTAAAGTGGATAAGATAAGGAAATTGTTCAGCTCACTTACACAAGATACTGATTAAGAACATATTTCAGCATCAGACCATCATGAATTTTATCTGGTTTTCATTACCTGAAACATCTATTCTTCAGATTTTCATTTCACATTTAGATAAGTTATCCGTTAATTTTCCGAAAAACCGGTGAACGAATATCCAAGAAAAAATACATTCTCATGATCATTATATCAGATTTTTATGTATATTTGAATTGTCGTTAATAACGGTTAACCACTTTTTCTGCAATGATTTTCTGATGATTGAAATAAATGCAAATCCCTAACAACATGTATATTAACCATGGCAACTGAAAAAGAAATTTTCCGTGGATTACATATTAATATTCATCATGACTTCGACTGTATTGAAGTAATTGTTGACGAGGCCAACTTTCATGACAATGCTTCCGGAATTATTTCAATCAACAATGTTGTCGAATTTGCATTAAACCGATCAATTAAATACCTGATATACAATAAACTGAACTCAGACTTCGAAGTCGATCCGAAGCTATTTGGATATATAAGAAATAAGATTATGAAGCAGTTACAACTAGCCGGTGTTAGAAAAATGGTTTTTATTGTTGATGAAGTGCGGTATGAGAAAAGCTATAATGAACTGGATGCTCATACATCTTTTATCATCGGGTTTACTTCACTCCAAGCCGCGCTGGAATGGATAAAAGAGGACTTAATAAACCAGGCTGTCCGATAACGGGAAATCGCACTGTTCGTTTCTATATTCTTGTAAAATCAAGCCTCCCACTCAGGCAACCCGGCTTTTTAAGTGATGCGGAAATTTCTTTCCTGAACGCTTCGGTTGACTTAACGGCATCAATTCCGCCCTCCAGCAAACCCACATCAAAGATTGTAAGCCGGTTGCCCGACAATTGGTAACAATATGTGTAATATAAACCCGATGTCTGCTCCTCAGCAAAAATGAATTTGTAACCATCAATTTCAGTAACATACCCCACAAAGAAGTCGTCATCGGCCATATATTCACTTCCGGTTTCCAATATTGTGATATCATAGCTGGAGTCGTCGTACTTCTCAATTTTCACTGTTTTCAGGTCACTGCAGGTATCTGAGACACAACTCCAGGTTCCGAGCAATGCATCATCAACGGGTTTAATGCCAGGCTCGTCGGGCGGATAGTCCATACCAACCGGACAACCGTAAACGAATAATAAACCAGAGATCAGTAAAGGCAGCACAAACAATTTGCGTAAAGTTTTCATTGAGCGTAGTGAATCAGGTTAGCTAAAATCTTGAAATGATCAGTAAAATTAACAGAGTTGTTTAGAAAATGTTAAGAGAGATTCCATTTTTTGTTTTTCAGTCATGTCTTTGCTTTCAGTATGTCTTGATATAGAAATTGACGATTTCAGAAGTCAGAATGATGGTTGAACCGGCAAAACCAGACACATTTCTCTTCTCTTTTTTCGATAAAAAACCCGCCGGTAGCGGGAAAAAATATGTGCGGATGAAGGGACTTCCGCCTGAGTCGGATAAACTTCTCGTCCCTTCCTCCAATAAAAAACCCGCCGGTGGCGGGAAAAAATATGTGCGGATGAAGGGACTCGAACCCATACGCCTTTCGGCACCAGATCCTAAGTCTGGCGCGGCTACCAATTACGCCACATCCGCAAATGAACGAAAAGGGATGCAAAGATACTTCTTTTTCGTTCCCGGCAAAGTGCTATTTCAGGCTGGCAAGTGCTGATTGATAGTCGGGTTCCTGGGTAATCTCGGGAACAAGTTCATTATACATGACTTTCCCTTTTTCATCAAGAACAACCACCGAACGTGCCATAAGTCCGCGCAACGGACCGTCGGTAATCATCACGCCATATGATTTACCGAAATTGTTGCTCCTGAATTCCGATGCCGAGATCACGTTTTCGATACCTTCGGTTGTACAAAAGCGGCTGTGAGCAAAAGGCAAATCCTTCGAAATACAGACCACCTTGGTGTCGGGCAGTTTTGACGCTTCAACATTGAAACGGCGCACTGATGCTGCGCAAACGGCAGTATCGAGGCTTGGGAAAATATTGAGAATTACTTTCTTACCAGCCAGGTCTTCACTTTTCAGATCAGACAAATCACCTTTTACCAGGTTAAAAGCAGGAGCAATTGAACCTACTGCCGGTAGTTCGCCAATTGTGGTTACCGGGTTTCCTTTTAATGTTACTGTTGCCATAATAATTTGATTTTAAATTAATCATCTGTTTTGATTTCCGGTTGAGATAAGCTTGTGGTCAGTTATTGCATCATACACAGCCTGCTGAATTCTTGTCCGAATGCCTAACTGTGCCAGTTTGGTGTTTTCAGCATCAGGATTGATCCTGTTCGAGAGAAAAACGATAATCAACTGTTGTTCAGGATCGGCCCAGACATATGTACCGGTAAAGCCGGTATGCCCGAAACTCTGGCCTGATGCTGAAGGGCAAGCCGGGCCATCGGCATTGCGGTCGAGTTGCGGTTTATCAAATCCCAGCCCTCTCCTGTTTCCTTCAAATTGCTGCGAGGTAAACAAGCGCACTGTTGAACTGTCGATATATGTTCTTCCGGCATATTCGCCCTTTTGCAACAACATTTGAAAAAGCACGGCAAGGTCGTTGGCATTGCCAAACAAACCTGCATGGCCTGCTACACCTCCAAACATGGCAGCAGCCTGGTCATGTACATGTCCGTGTATGAGCTGATGCCTGAAAACTGTATCGTTCTCTGTTGGCGTAATTTGCTGAAGGCTGAATCTTTCAAGAGGCAGGTATCCCATGTTGATATTCAATGGCTTATAGAAATTCTGCATTACATAATCTTCGAGTTTTTGCTTTGTGATGGTTTCGATGGTTTTTCCAAGAAGTATGAAGCCCAGGTCACTGTATTTGTATTCTTTCTTAGTCAGCAAATCCGACCGAATGATCGAATCGATTATGCGTGATGGGTAATCACTCCTTAGGAACATGCTATCAGCAACCTGGACATTGAATTGATCCGACCTGTCTTTGCGGTAATAAGCAGAATCAGGGAGACTGTTTTTCAGCGTTTTCCTGTAAAAAGGTATCCATTCTTTTAACCTGCCCTGGTGGGCCATGATATCCCTGATCAGAATTCCGTGTTTATTGGTGTGCTGCAGTGCGGGCAGGTACTTCGACAATGGTTTGTTAATATCGATCAGCCCCTGGTCGTACAGGCGCATCACCGAAATGGTTGTGGCAGCAACTTTAGTAATGCTTGCGAGATCATAAATATCGGCATTTTTTACCTTCTGTTGCTTATAATAATCGTGATAACCAAATGATTTTCTATAAATTACGGTTCCATTTCTTGCAATAAGAACCTGGCATCCCGGGTATGCATCAGCTCTTAACCCTTCCGTTGCAATACTATCGACAAGCGCCAGCTTTGCAGTTGACAAACCGGCAGCCTCAGGCAGGGAATATCTGAGCCGCAGGTTCGATTCACTTTTCAAGCCCGCATTAAGTGCAAAATCAGGAGATGCAGTGACCGGTATCTGCCCTTTGGCTCCCACTGCCCCAAAAATCAACTGGGCCGAGATATCATGCGCTACTGGATTATCCTGGTACGAAATGAGAACTGCCCTGGCTGATTTCACATTTCTGAATCTGCCAATGCTGTATGGGATGCTAAATACATCCAGGATTACCGGCATGGCTGCCATTACAGAATCCACCAGCAACGCAGCATTGTCGCTGATGCCGAAACCTTTTGAAGGAGAAGGGTGAGTGTTTCGTACATCTACAATTACCAATTGATATGGTTTAAGTTGTTGCAGCAATTCCCTGACCCTGAGCTTATCAGGCTCGCGAGGACAGTAGAAATGATCGGCACGAATATATGAATCCACCCTGTCTTCAAAAGCGCCGGGTATTTCGGCACCGACTGTCAGGCAGGCTATTTTCAACACATTCGGATGCTGCAGCGGGATAATATTGTCAAAATTTGCAAGAAGCGTGATGCTGTTTTCGTAAAGCCGGCGGTTTAGCAGTTCGGCTTCCGGATTGTTAAGATCTGCTGCCAGGTTTTCTGTCTTAACAAAGGTTGCGTCTTTCGATCGTAGCCCGAAGTCATACTTAGCTCTCAGCACACGTTTGCACCTTTCTTCCAGCATCGATGGGGCTATTTCTCCGCTATCGATGTCCGTTTGAATGGCTTTTACGGCTTGCGGCACCGATTGCGGCAAAAGGAGAATGTCGCTTCCGGCAAGCAGTGCTTTCACTTCGGCATCGCCAGGCCCGGCGTAATCAGCCACACCGCGCATATCCAGCGCGTCAGTAAACACCAATCCCTTGAAATTCATTTGCTTATGAAGGATTGAATCAACAATTACCGGCGACAGCGAGGCCGGTAACCCTGAAGTTGAGTCGAGAGCGGGAACGTAAAGATGCCCGACCATAACTCCGTCAACGTGAGGTTCCAAAGCCTTGAAAGGCTTCATATCCAATTGCTCAAGTGTTTCGAGCGAGTGCTGCATCACTGGCAGGGCAAGATGAGAATCAGTATCAGTATCACCATGTCCGGGAAAATGTTTAGCGACAGTGAGTACCGATTTACGCAACCCGCGGTTAAAACTTAGCGATTTAATGATCACATTATCAACGTTTTCTCCAAACGACCTGATATTGATAATGGGATTAGCCGGATTGCTGTTAATATCGGCTACCGGGGCAAAGTCGATATGCACACCCATCCTTTTAAGCTGCAGGCCAACCTGGTAACCACATTCTGCAACCAGCGCCGTATCCTGAATGGCTCCGAGTGTCATGGCACGTGCAAAGGATATTGTGCTGTCGAGGCGCATCCCAAGTCCCCATTCAGCATCCATCGATATGAACACCGGGGTTTTGGCCAGTGACTGGTAATAGTTGGTGAGCATCGCCTGGCGAACCGGGCCGCCCTGGAAAAAGCACAAACCGCCAAGGTTGTATTGCCTGATGAGGTTTGCCACATCACGGTATTCGGTTGAGTCGCCGGTTGATTTAACACGGATCATCATCAATTGCCCGATACGTTCCTGGGGTGTGAGAGCACTGTACACTGAATCAACCCATTGCCCTGCCTGCAGGTTATCATTCATGCGGGCAGATGTGTTTTGAGCATCAGCTATCCCGGGCAGGAATGTGATGATGAACAAGCAGAAGTAAGTGATTGAGTAATATATCTTTTTAATAATCATCATGTTGCGATTAGGACTTCCTGAACGGAACATTCTTCAAAGATGCAGTTTTCCTTCGACATTAAGAAGTTAAAACATCATAAATTACCCGAAAAGGCTGATTCAGGACTATTCGTGAAGCAATATAGCCAGTATTCACTGCTCATAACCTGCCGCAATCAGGCAAGTTAATTCATTGATTGAACGATTTTTTTTAGAATATTTGTGGTAACATTGCGTTATAAGAAAAACGGGGAACGATGAGGAAACCAAACAAATTCATTCTGCATTTTACTTTGTTAATAATCCTCATGGTTTCGGCAACATCGGTGTTTGCACAGAAACAGCCTGAGCCCAAAGAAAAGCCTAAGCCAACCACCAGGATACTTTTTATTTTCGATGCTTCGCAGAGCATGTTAGGCCGCTGGCAAAGCGATACCAAGTTCAATATTGCCAAGCGTATAATGAGTGAACTTCTCGACAGTCTTGCCGGAGTAAAGAATGTTGAGCTGGCATTACGGATTTACGGTCACCAGACACATTTCCCTCCCCAGGATTGTAAGGATACAAAACTCGAAGTACCTTTCGGGCCTGATAACGCTCAGAAAATAAAAGCAAAACTCAGGTCGGTAACTCCGCGTGGAACCACTCCCCTCGCTTACTCACTTGAACAATCAGCTACCGATTTTACACCATGTGGCAATTGCCGGAATATAGTGGTACTTATTACTGACGGCATCGAGGAATGCAGTGGCGATCCCTGTGCCGTTTCGCGGATGCTTCAGAAGAATGGCATTGTGCTGAAACCATTTATTGTCGGGATCGGTCAGGACTTCAACAAAGCATTCCACTGTGTAGGAACATACTTTGACGCTACCACGGAAAAAGATTTCAAAAAGGCGCTTGATGTGGTCATTTCACAGGCTCTTAACAGCACTACCGCACAGGTCAACCTGCTTGATGCTTCTGGCAAACCCACCGAAACCGATGTACCGATGACGTTCTACGATGCAGCATCCGGAAAAATCATGTACAATTTCGTCCATACCATGAATAACCGCGGAGTACCTGACACTCTTGTACTCGATCCGCTGGTTACGTACAATGTTGTGGTACATACCATTCCCCCGGTTCATGCCGACAGTATATTGATTACACCCGGTAAACATACCATCATAGCTGCCGATGCCCCACAAGGCTCAATGCAGCTAAAAATGGCCGGAACCGGCAATGCTTCCCGCGGACTGCAATGCCTCGTTCACCCGAAAGGCAGCATGGAAATACTTAATGTTCAGAACTTTGGAGAAACAGAAAAGTATATCACCGGTGTGTATGATTTGCAGGTACTGTCGTTACCCAGGCTGTTTATTCCCAACGTTGAAATAAAACAAAGCCATACTGCTACTATCGAAATTCCCGAACCCGGTATTGCGGTGATACGCAAATCGGTATTCGGTTATGGCAGCCTGATGGTCGAAGATAAGAATCAGCTTACCTGGGTTTATAATCTCGACGACAGCAATATAATGGAAACCCTCTATCTTCAACCGGGCACATACCGCATCATATTCAGGCCCAAAACTGCCAGGCAAACTATTTATACCGTCGAACAACGCTTTGTGATTGAATCGGGGAAAACTACCGATGTGCAGATGTATAAATAGCCTTTCTTTTCAACTAATTACAACATTCATATGATAGCATATTATATAGATTCCATCATTTATATATTTAAACAATGAAGCAGTCTATCGCTGATAAAATAAACAGAAGCAAAACATTCTTTTATTTTTCAGTTACTTCCGTATTCTTTATACTACCAGCCATTTATAATGGTTATCCGTTATTCTATTCAGATAGTGCGGTTTATATAAAATTCGCGATGTTGATTGGTAACATCAACAACGATAGCCTTCCATATTTATCTGGTATAGGATATGCATTTTTTATGAGACTTGCAAGTTGCAAGGCTACCTTATGGTTGGTGATCATGATGCAGGGATTGATATTAAACTTGCTTATATACAGAGTTCTACTCGAGTTCTTCCCTCGCAACAAATTAGCATATATCCACTTTTTCATTATTCTCGTGCTCGTGCTATTCAGCAGTTGCGGCTGGACGGCAAGCCAACTTATGCCAGATATTTTTACTTCGTTTCTTATTCTGGCAACCTTCCTGATTTATTCTGAAAATCAAAAAAAGCTTGCTGAATACATCTTGCTTTCGTTCCTTATTGAAGTATCAATACTCTCACATCTCAGTAACCTCACCATAGCAATATTAAATATACCTGCTCTGATCATATTATTTGCATTCAGAAAAGATTTCCGAGCAAGCCGAAAAGCCCTCCTGTCAAAGACAATACTTATGATTGTTCTAATCTCTGTTTCGGTATTCACTATGAAAGTGTTAAATAAAAAGTATTATAATCAGTATGTTATGAGCCCGACGGGACACATCTTTCTGATGGCACGACTCGCCGATGCCGGGTTCATGAATGAATTTCTGAATGAGCGTTGCAAAGAAAAGTCCTACAATCTCTGTGAATACAAAGATTGTTTCCCCGAAAGTTATGAGAAATTTCTGTGGGATACCAAGGGAGCGTTTTATCAAACCGGAGGCTGGGATATTACCCAAAACCAGGAATATAAGCAGGTGATTCGTGATGTGCTTACTACGCCGAAATACTTCTATTTATTTGCCTTAAACTGTTCTGATCACTTTCTTAAGCAAACTATTTCTTTCAGAACCGGAGACGGATTATACAGTTGGTTCAATAGAGAATCGTCACAGTACCAAATCGTGCTGGAAAATTTTAACAAGCCTGAGATCAGAAATAGTTTTCAGTCATCGAAACAAATACGCGGCAGACTGAACTTCAAATATGTAAATATTTTAAATGATATTTTACTGGCCATCTCCCTGCTAATTATTATTTGGTGCATAATAAAAAAGTTAACTGACAGAAAAACAATACAACTCACCTATGTAATAATCTCGGGGTTACTAATCAATGCAGTTTCCACCTCAGCCATGTCATCAGTATTTGACAGATTTCAATCCCGGGTAATATGGCTTCTGCCATTTCTGGCATGCATATACATCGTATCTCGCATTCTTCCAAATGAAAATTTAAATTATTAGAATTCTTCAACAGTATTATATTGAGGATAATGTCAGGTTATCACAATATTAACCAAAGT
>DAONEL010000010.1:0-39877 GCA_035403045.1 Bacteroidales bacterium | reverse complement strand
TTAGGGTTATTTCGCTGTATCACAACCACATCGGGCTTTGGCATTGCATTGAGCGAAGCCTGGGCTATTTTGCCTCGGGGCTCGAATTTGGCTTCGGATTTATCCAGGCATTCTGGAATCCGAACCGTATGGCGCTGCACGATAAGATTGGCGAGACCGTGGTGATAAAAATCCCAAAAAAAATGAGAAGCAAAATAAATCACAGAAGAAAAAAGTCACTACCCCCGGTCAAACAAAAGAAAAGCTCCACCCCTTCTTTGCCAGAAGTAAACATTCCCAATGATAACCAGTGATTTATTTCAATTCAACTCCGGAACAGTTGTAACTATACACCGGTTTGTTAATTAATGAGGGTTCCAGAACTTCCAGCATATCAAACTTTTCAGGCCTGCCCGGTATGTTGTAACCTGAAGATACTCCGCCATTTACCAGCATTGTAAATATCACTACACTGGAAGTCAATATTGGTTACTTCATTGAGTTCATCACTTTGCACAGTCAGGTTTGCATGTGAAGGGCACACACATCGCATCCAAAGTCTTATCATTATCCGTGTCCATTGTGCCTGCCATATTCTAATTATTCCCATTATTATTGATGGCCATCGATAAATTCATACCTTTATACAGTCTGGCAGATGAATTTTATGCTTTAATGCCTGGTAAAACCGCATTTCTGTAAGTTATAATAATTGTATGATCACGAAATTAAATAATGTGAACAGTAAAATATCTAAACACATAATTATCTCAATATTACTTGTCGGTCTTGCAATTTCAGGGCAGGGTCAGAACTATGACTCCTATTTCACAGGAAACACAACTGACACTTTTACAATACCACAGGGCGGAATATGTATGATGGGCGGTGCTACCGAAGACGATGAGGCCATGAAATGGTTCCTTACCCGTGCTAATGGCGGCGATATACTCGTTTTGCGTGCCAGCGGCTCAAACGGATACAACGATTACCTCTATTCGTCGCTTGGCATCCGGGTGAATTCGGTTGAAACCATCGTGATGAAAAATGCAGCCGCAAGCAATGAGCCTTATGTTCACCAGCGCATCATGCAGGCAGAAGCCATCTGGTTTGCCGGTGGCGATCAGTGGGATTATGTTTCATACTGGCGCAACACTGCAATCGACAGTCTCATCAATTACCAGATACATGAGCGTAATATTGTGATTGGTGGAACAAGCGCAGGAATGGCCATCCTCGGGGGCTATTACTTTACAGCAAAACATGGTACAGTAACATCAGCGGAAGCGCTTTTGAACCCATACAATACAAAAGTCACGGTCGACTCGGCTGCGTTCATTCAAAACGCCTTTCTTTCAGACGTTATCACTGATACGCATTATGACAATCCCAACCGCAAGGGGCGGCATGCAGCCTTTCTCGCAAGGATTCTTACCGATTATGGTGCAGCGGCCAAAGGCATTGCCTGCGAAGAGTACACTGCCGTTTGCATCGACGAAACCGGACTGGCGCATGTGTACGGGCATTACCCATCACGCAACGATGTTGCATATTTCATCCAGTCAAATTGCGAACTGGACAGCATATTACCGGAAAACTGTTCTCCGGGCACCCCTCTTGACTGGAATCGCGGCAACCGGGCATTAAAAGTTTATACGCTGAAAGGCACCGGTAATGGCGCCAATACATTCAGCCTTACCGACTGGAAAACAGGCAATGGCGGCGCCTGGGAAAACTGGTATGTTAACAACGGCGCTTTAAACATGCAAGCCGGAACTGCCCCAGACTGTGCCTCTTCATCTGTGGCTCTATCAATGGGTAGTAACATTCCCGTTTTATTCCCGAACCCGGCACATGATTGGGTCACCATACAATTTGCAGAACCAAATCTCGGCAAATATTCACTGGAGATAACAGATGCTGCAGGCAAGTCATTGGGAACTCACTCAGGTGAATGCACCGGCTTGATCAACATCAACATTTCTGACCTCAAACCCGGATTCTATGACCTGGAATTAACCACCGGCAACCGGCATGTCTGTCGCTTTAAGTTACTTGTCGCCGGTTATTAGTGCCGCTTTCACGCAAACAGAGTTTTAGCTTGGCTCTTTCGCTCAACGCAATGCTGGCTCTATATTTCATGTGATCAGGAATAACAGGATAAGGCTATTTGCCAATAGTGTCAAAGATAGTTATACTGCTCTGAGTCAGAGCCGGATGATATAACATTTCACCCTTCGAAAATCGTGACATTCTATAGCTTTAAAATATGTTCATTATCGCAATAACATAAACTAACATTCGTTATTTCAACATGTTTCAGAATCAATTTATGGCATAGAACTATACCACTTTAAATAATCCTTTTAACTAACCTTCTAAACTTCGCACCATGAAAAAGTTATTATTGCCAGCGCTGGTATTCTGTGTCTATGCCGTATCCGCTCAAAATTCAACCAATGAAAGCGGGAAACTGCGACTTGGTTTTGACCTGGGGATGAACTACTCCCTTCTGCACTCAAACGAACCTCTTGCTGACGGATCAGAAATTTACAATGGTATGGGTGCCAGGTTCGGAGTAGTTATGGACTATTCCATTACACAAAAACTATTATTCTCACCGAAGGCGGAATTTGCATTCAATAAATGCGGGGTCGAGTTTTCGGGTACTGAAGCAGCTACCTCTGATTATAAGGTATTTAAAACTTCGGTCGACCTGATGGCCCATATGATTTTTAAACCCGGAACCGGGAAATCAGCGCTTTACCTGCTTGCCGGGCCGGCGCTGAGATCGCCCCTGAAATTCCGTTCGGAGTCGCCATCAACTTATACAACCAAACCTGACCTGGCCATCGATTTTGGCATAGGCTTACAGAATCAGCTGAAATTCTTCCAATTAGCCCCTGAACTCCGCTACTCCTTCGGATTACTCAATATCAGCAAACATCCTTCAGTTGAATCACTGAACTATCAGAACATTTCGCTCGTAATGAGCTTTAAATAAATCATCCGTCATTGGATATAAAACCGGAAAACGGAGAACGGAAAACGGAGAACGGAAAACGGAGAACGGAGAACGGAGAACGACGACAGATAATCGGCAATCAACTATCAGTTTACCATTAAGATAGATAGCACGAAGCCGGCTGTCATTGCGCATCAGGTAAGCGGGAACGGAGACTAATTTGTTGCACGTTTTTGCAATTTGTAAAACCTTTCAATATTCGGATCCCGGTATAATTACTTGCCTGATGAACCTTATATTTGCAGAAACAAGCGGCTGGAATTTCGTCAGTTGCCGGAACCAACTTGTTAATAACAGAAAAGAATGCGTTACATTTTTGAAATCACATGGATTATCTGGTTTTTATCCGAAGTTCTCCTCACTAGGATCTTCAGATCGAAGACGAAAGTATCGAAAGGGCCTGACCGGAACACACTGAATTTCTTATGGATAGCCATAACCATCGCCATCACGCTGGGTGTTCTGAATTCACTCTTCTTCGAATTTCCGGTGGCCGGCGCCTGGATCAATTACACAGGCCTTGGGCTGATGCTGGCCGGTATGCTGATTCGATTCATTGCGATATACACTCTTGGAAAATTTTTCACTGTTGATGTTTCTATTCATGATAACCATCATCTGGTTACCAATGGATTATACAGATATATCCGCCACCCTGCTTATACCGGATCGCTGATGACATTCACCGGATTTGGCCTTTCGATGAACAACTGGGTCAGCCTGATTATTGTTGTTGTCCCGTTATTGCTAACATTCCTTTACAGGATAAAAGTAGAGGAAAGCACACTCCTTGGCCAGTCAGGGCTGGAATACAGCGAATACATGAAACACACCTGGCGACTGTTACCGTGGATATACTGATACTGTGCATATATTCCTGTATAACACAATAATTATCAGGCCTTTATAAGGATTTATCCAACACTCTCACTGACATTCCTGACATTGATGGCTACTGTAATTCTGATGACATGCAATACGATCGCGGAAGCACACCTGGTGAAAGGGATGCTTGAAAACCATGGAATTAGCAGTTTCATTAACAATGAAAACTTCAGCAATCTTATGCCGCAGTTCAATGGGATGATGGGTGCCGGAGTTCAGGTGGTTGTTGACGAGGCTGATTACAAACAAGCCATTGAATTGGCCGGGTTGAAAAGTGAGAACAATGAACTCACCTGCCCCGAATGTCACTCAGCCAATATTGGGTTTGGCCTTGGCACCAGAAAAGCAGGAAAAATCATGACTATCTTTTTCTCTTTGCTGTCAGGAACTCCTTTTGGCAATATCCGCAACAATTATTATTGCAAAGATTGTGGCGCGGAATTTAAAAGATGAGACAATCATAAAATACTGCTAGGCTTGATATAAACTATCTGAGAACCTGATACTTCAGCTAACTAGTATGAAAAGAAAGATTAAACTTATCATCAGAATCTGCTTGTTGTCTACAACAGTTCTTTTAATATTGATAATAGTATCCAATGCAATTATCATATATAGAAGCCGGAATTTTATCTATAAAAATGTTGCTGATGTCCCTGCCAGATACACCGTGATTGTTTTGGGTGCCAAGGTATCACCGGGAGGTGTACCTTCCAATTACTTGCACGACCGCCTTGATAAAGCCATCGAGATATATAATAACAATAAGGCCCAACGTTTTTTGCTCAGTGGCGATCACGGGCATACAACGTATGATGAGGTGAACGCTATGAAGAACTACCTTCTCGATCATGGGATCAAAACAGAAGATATATTCCTTGATCATGCTGGTTTCGACACATACAGCACAATGGTGAGAGCTAGAAAAGTATTCTTGGCTAAGGATGTAATTATTGTAAGCCAGGAATTTCACCTTCCAAGAGCCGTTTTTATTGCCCGGAGTATCGGGCTGAATGCCCTCGGAATAAACGCCGATAACAATAACTATGCAGGTCTTAAGCAGCTCATGATGAGAGAAATACCTGCCAGAGTCAAAGCTTTTGTGGAAGTCTTATTCCATAAAAAACCAAGATTCCTAGGTGAACAAATCCCGATAACCGGTGACAGCAGACTAAGTTATGATTGAGTTATGATCTTGTTTTCAACTCATCAGATCATCTTTAAAGGTTTCATTAATAACGCTTTAGATTATGAAAAACCGGCATAAAATCTTATTGATTACCTTGGCTATCATCTTCCTCGGGTTCATGTTTCCACAGCAGTTTCAAATGCCTGTTGAAGGAGCATCTCAAAAAGATTATAATCCAAAGAGTTTTTGGTATTATCCCTGGGGTAAATCTGTAACCCATAAAGGAGTGGATATTTTTGCAGCTGAAGGCACAAATCTATACCCAACAACAGGTGGCCTTGTACTTTATAGCGGAAAAATTGAACTGGGCGGGAATGTTATTCTCATCCTGGGTCCCAAATGGAGGCTGCATTATTACGCACATCTTCAGGAGGTAAAAGCTGGAAGATTTAGCCTTGTTTCAAAAAAGGACCTGATCGGGACAGTAGGTTCAAGCGGTAATGCAGCAGGCAAGCCTCCACATTTACATTATGCTGTTATTACAATAATCCCGTATTTCTGGAAAATTGATAGTTCGAAGCAGGGCTGGAAAAAGATGTTCTACCTCAACCCTGTTGAATATCTTGAGTCTATTGATTGACTTTTAGAACTTAATACCCGGTAACATTATCACAAGGATCGCCAGATATTCTAGTATCCGGTTAGCATCCTGTTACATCACCCGCTTCTCCCTGTATTGGTTAGGTGACAACCCCATGACCCTGGAAAACAGCCTTGAAAAATAGTATTGGTCCACAATCCCCACTTCCAGAGCGATCTCCTTTATTCTCATTTCGGTAAACATCAGGAACTGGCAGGCAAGTTGCACTTTCATGTGATTGAAATATTCCATCGGCGGAAAACCTGTTTTCTTCCTGAAGAGATACGAAAAATGTGACCCTGACAGGTTTACTTCGCGCGATACCTGATTCAGTGTGAGCGATTTACTGATATTGCTTTTCATATACTCTGTGGCGGATTCCACAGCATCCTTTTCGCGAAGTTTGTCATCCGCAACCGATTCTGCATTATAGATGAATGCAGCCAGTAGCTTCCAGAAACTCATATTGGCATATTGCATGGATTCATTGCCAAAACCCGAATCGAGCCTCGCGTAGATTTCGTCGAAAAGGCTTATACACATCGCATTGTATCGGATAAACCCTTTCAGCCTGCCTGTTTTCGACAGTTCGCCGACAACGGCGTCAGCATTGCTCCCTTTGAAATGAAACCAGTATATTGTCCATGGGTTGTTGGTATCAGCAGCATAAGCATGCGGTTCGCGCTGGGGAATGAAACAGTAATCACCCGGCTCCATCTTGTATTCATTCCCCCGGAATTTAATCCAGCCCCGGCCTTCACTGCAGTAAATCATAATATGCTGGTCAGCGCCCATGGGCCTTTCCCTGTAATGATGCTCAGCTTTCGGGTAAAACCCTATATCAGTAATATATAATGAACAGATAATGATGTTTCTGGCACATCGGTTATTCAGGACCGGGCGCGGTATTACAATGGCTTTCTGACCCCTGAACCCTTCTTTCTTTTTTAATTTTTCTTCCATATGAGTAACAATAAAAATCGTAATATAATCCATCAAAAGGCTAAATTACTCCATTTTATTATATGAATGCCTGATTTTTCTTTGTAAGGAAATCAGCAAAAAGATATATGGACAAAGTAAAAGCCTGGCAGGAGGATGTAGTCGTCCCCACTTACCCGGCAGGGTTGCCCGAGAAAAACCCTATGTTCCTCGAAAAAAGGGTTTACCAGGGAAGCAGTGGTGTGGTGTATCCCAACCCAATCATCGAAAAAATCAGTGACGAAAGAACTGATAAAACGTATAAGGCAATTTTCCTTGAGAACCGTTACCTCCGGATAATGATTCTGCCCGAACTGGGTGGAAGAATACAGATGGCCTATGATAAAATCAAAGAGCGTCATTTTATCTACTACAACAGGGTGATCAAACCGGCACTTGTAGGTTTGACAGGCCCATGGATATCCGGCGGTATTGAATTCAACTGGCCGCAGCATCACCGTCCGTCAACTTTTGAACCCGTAGATTCGCTCATTAAAGAAAACCCTGACGGCAGTGTCACCGTTTGGATAAACGAAATCGAGCGTATGTTCCACACGAAAGGTATGGCAGGTTTCACCCTGCATCCTGACAAGGCATACCTCGAAATTCAGGTCAAACTCTATAACAGAACTCCGCTTCCGCAAACATTCCTGTGGTGGGCAAATCCTGCGGTGAAAGTAAATGACCAGTACCAGTCGGTTTTCCCGCCCGATGTGTATGCCGTTTTCGACCATGGAAAGCGCGACGTATCCGAATTCCCGATAGCAAAAGGCATGTACTACAAGGTTGATTACTCACCCGGAACCGACATTTCAAGGTATAAAAACATCCCTGTGCCAACCTCTTTTATGGCCATTTCATCAAAATATGATTTCATTGGCGGTTACGAACACGACACAGGTGGCGGAATCCTTCATGTGGCCGATCATCACGTGTCGCCGGGCAAAAAACAATGGACCTGGGGGAACGGCGATTTTGGCAGAGCCTGGGACAGAAACCTCACCGACGACGACGGTCCCTACATAGAATTGATGACCGGCGTGTTTACCGACAACCAGCCTGACTTTTCCTGGCTTCAACCATTTGAAGAAAAATCTTTTGTGCAGTATTTTATGCCATACCAGGAAGTCGGGATGGTAAAGAATGCAAGTAAGGATATCATCCTTGGATTTGATATAATTGGAGACGAGGCAAGTATCAGGCTTTACGCAACTTCATCATTATCAGGTGTAAAGGTTCAACTGTGCAATGGCAATCAGGAAATATTCAGCGAAATTGTGAATTTTGAACCGGGTGTGCCGTACATCACCAGGATAAAACTGCCTGTAAATACGACTGATCCCGAGTATGTTGTGAAAATCAGCGAGGTTGCAACCGGCAGGATCATGCTCTCCTATGAAGAGGAGAAACCCGGAATCCGGTCAGTCCCGTCGGCAGCCAGGGCAGCAGCCATGCCATCGGAAATTGAAAACAACGAACAGCTCTTCCTCACCGGCCAGCACCTGGAGCAATACAGGCATGCCACATACGATGCCTTTGAATACTATGAGGAAGCGCTGCGCCGCGACAGCCGGGATGTGCGTTGCAACAATGCTATGGGATTATGGAACCTTCGCCGGGGACAATTTGCCCGCGCAGCATCATTCTTCAGGAAGGCAATCGCAACGCTCACTGAGCGAAACCCTAACCCTTACGATGGAGAGCCATATTACAATCTCGCGCTGGCGCTCAAATTCCAAAATAATAATGCTGAAGCCTTTGATGCATTCTATAAAAGCACCTGGAATGATGCCTGGCAACATGCCGGCTACCTGCAGCTTGCAAGAATAGCAGCTTCCGGTGGTGATTTCAGCCAGGCACTGGAACTGGCGCGCAAATCGCTGATGCGTAACTACCAAAGCCCGTCGGCAAGGCATCTCCTGTGTGCTTTGCTCCGAAAACTGGGCGACACTATAGAAGCATTAAAACTAATTGACGAATCGCTTGAAACAGATCCTTTTAACTACGGTTGCATTTATGAGAAACACCTGCTGCTGGCATATGATGCAGGAAAAGCAAATGAAGCTTTGCTGCAACTAAAAGCGCTGAGCCGAAACCATGTTCAAAACTTCCTTGAGTATGCCCTAGATTATGCTTCAGCCGGTTTAACGAAAGAAGCATCAGGGCTTCTCAGTGTATTTTCATCTGGGAACGGAACATACACACTGGTTCCTTACTACCTGGGATGGTTTGCATACCTGGAGCATGACATCGAAACGGCAGTTTCTCACTTTCATGTGGGCGCTTTACTCGATCCTTCCTTCATTTTTCCTAACCGGCTGGAGGAATTACAGATACTCAATGCAGCGACCAAACTCAATCCCGGCGACGCTAAAGCCTGTTATTATCTTGGAAATTTCTGGTACGACAAACACCAGTATGATGAAGCAATTGTTTGCTGGGAAAAGTCAGCCGGCTTGGAAAAGTCATTCCCTACGGTTCACCGCAACCTGGCATTGGCTTACTATAACAAGCGGCGCGATCCGCAAAAAGCGCTGGAATCACTCGAAAAAGCATTCGCTCTTGACAAATCCGATGCCAGGGTTCTCATGGAACTTGACCAACTTTACAAGATACTGAATATTAACCCGGTGACGAGGATCAGGATGCTCGGGCAATACCGGGAACTTGTCTCTCAGCGTGATGATTTACTGCTGGAGCAAATTACACTGTACAACCAGGCAGGAGATTTTGAGAAAGCATCCGCATTGCTTGATTCTTCTAGGTTTCACCCCTGGGAAGGCGGCGAGGGCCGCGTGGTAAAACAGTATCTCACCTGCCACCTGGAACTGGCAAAACAGGCCCTCGAAACCGGTCGATATGACGAAGCAGGCAGGCATCTGAAAAACGCAGAAAATTACCCGCCAAACCTTGGCGAGGGAAAACTTCCCGGTGTTCAGGAAAACGATATTTTTTACCTCAAAGGATTGGTACTTGAAAAAACAGGACAATCTGCTGAAGCTACCCTTTACTTTGAATTGGCTGCCAGGGGGATCAGCGAACCGGTTCAGGCGGTTTTTTACAACGATCCTCAGCCCGACAAAATCTTTTATCAGGGTTTGGCATGGAGAAAGCTGAATCAACCCGCCAAAGCTGAAGAGATATTCCGCAAACTGATCGAGTTTGGTAAAAAACACCTTGATGATGAAATCATGATCGATTATTTTGCAGTTTCGCTGCCTGATCTGCTGGTATTTGATGTCGACCTGAACCTGCGCAACAGGATACATTGCCTCTATATGATGGCGCTTGGCTACCTGGGACTGGGAAGTGAAACCGAAGCCAGTGAGTTGTTCGGCAGAGTGCTCGAACTTGATGTAAACCACCAGGGATCACTGGCTCACAGCAACATGGCAGGCAAAACATTCTGGCATGATTGATAACTATCTGATTAATAACAAACAGGAATAATGCGATTGATATTTTAACAGGCTCTCAAATGAAAATAACCGCTAACACTCATCCCGCCATTTCGTCAGTAAGCGGAAAAGAATTCAACGCCCCGTTTGTATTTGGCATCTCAATAATCTCGGCCATGGGCGGCTATCTCTTTGGTTTTGATTTTGCCGTTATTTCGGGGGCTTTGCCTTTTCTGCAGCAGCATTTCGCACTCGACGCTTATTGGCAGGGCTTCACAACAGGCAGTCTCGCATTGGGGGCAATTGCCGGTTGCATTGTAGCCGGTTACATCTCCGACAGATCAGGCAGGAAAAAGGGGTTGCTGCTTGCTGCCGCCATTTTTGCTGTTTCGTCGCTGGCTATGGCCGTTTCTCCGACCAGGAATATCTTTATCCTTTCAAGATTTGCCGCCGGCATTGGTGTAGGAATGGCTTCGATGCTCTCGCCGGTTTATATCGCCGAAGTTTCACCTGCCCACCTGAGAGGCAGGATGGTGGCTATCAACCAGTTGACGATCGTACTTGGAATTCTGATAACGAACCTGGTGAATTACCTGCTTCGCAACGAAGGAGACTCGGCCTGGCGGTGGATGTTTGGACTGGGGATGGTTCCTTCAGCATTGTTTTTCGCCGGGTCTTTGTGGTTGCCGGAAAGCCCGCGCTGGCTCGTAAAATCGGGCAACATTGGCAAAGCAAGGTCCATTCTTGAAAAGATTGGCGGACCTGTATTTGCTGAGAATTCGCTGGGCGAGATCGGGAAAACCGTTGCCGGGAACAAAAAAGCCGGGCTAAGGGAAGTATTTTCAGCCGCCGTACTACCTGCCGTTATCGTAGGGATTGGCCTGGCGGTTTTCCAGCAGTTATGCGGGATCAATACCGTTTTCAATTATGCTCCAAAAATTTTCCAGAGCATAGGAGCCAGCCAGGACGACCAGTTGTTGCAAACAGTTTTCATTGGCAGCGTAAACCTCGTATTTACTATTGTTGCCATGCTGCTGGTCGACAAGCTGGGCAGGAAACCGCTCATGCTCATTGGTGCCGGTGGTTTGGCTGTTTTGTATGTAGTTGTGGTGCAGATGCTTGCCGCAAAATCGCCTCATGTTTCATGGGTACTGCTGGCATCTATTGGTATATATGCCATGTCGCTGGCCCCGGTCACCTGGGTGCTGATCTCCGAAATCTTCCCCAACAAGGTTCACGGTGAAGCTACGTCAATTGCTACATTGAGCCTTTGGTCGGCTTACTTTATACTGGTGTTTACATTCCCCGTCCTTTTTGAAAAACTGCAGGACAAATCATTTTACATTTATGCAGCCGTTTGCGTGGCAGGCTTTTTCTTTGTCCTCAGGAAAGTAAAAGAAACCAGGGGGAAAACGCTCGAAGAGTTGGAAGACGTGATGACCAGGCATTGAGATGGCTGGTGAGCGTTGGCAGTCCTGGTTTAGTGAATCATTTATTTTATGAATAGCAGTATTTTAACATTCCCTGCCATGTCGCCGGGCCTTTGTGTGGTAGGCCTTATGCGGTGGAACAAAGGCCTGGCAGCTAAGGTAGTGTTAAGGGCAAGGTGATTATCTTGCATCTTTCTTCCGTCTCATATCATAGATGTCATCTGTATATGAGTAGTGAATATTTTGTCCTGATATTCCTAAGTTAAGGTTTCTTATTTTCAATTTAACATGTTCTTCCGTCTTTGATTCTACATCGAAGTCACTCAGGATTATCAGATTATTATACTGCTCTGAAAGCCATTTGTATTTTTCAAAAATTTCTGGATTTTCAAAACTGGCATCCAATCCATTTATTATCACCTTACGGATCTTTGACAAACTAGACGTCAATTTCTCTTGAGTCATCTCGGTCCAGTTTTCCATTACTTGGAAATAAATCATTTGATGGAATCCAACACAACCGTCATCAAATCTATCTATATACTGATGGTAAGGGTATCTGTTCCTCTTAGCATCAATCGGAAAGTTCAATTCACTAATCAACTTATCAGATAATATGATTCTTGGGTATTTTGCACTTTTTGATTCCAATTGATAAGCATCAATCAAACCCTGTCCAAATACAGTCCCATTGTCATTGTGGATAATATTTCCAATTGTCATCCCACCTCTAAACAAGATGCCCTTTTCAAGCAAGACTGCGCCAATGTAAGATAAATTGGAAACTAGAGTAGATGCCATCTCATTTACATTATTATCAACTTTAACGGATATTACGATACTGTCTGAAAATGAAGTACAATTAGTTTTTCCTCTAATATCAAAATTTTCTACTCCTCTATATTGGGCGTCTTCTTCAATTTCTACTAATTTTAAATCCCATTTGTCAGTTGTTTCCCAATCTTTAAGATACTCAAGCACAGAATAAATCAATTGGATTCTTGAAGTATCATTCACCGATTGTTTTACGATCTCCTTGAAGCCTAATATGTCGATGAAGGCTACAATACGACATTCATATGTTAATTCTTGGTTATTCAATTCAATATTGTTTTCAATTTGGCGTTTAGCGTCCTTACCTTGCCACTAACTTGCGAATATACTCAATATTGAGATTGTCCCCATATATGCGCAATCTGTCAATAACCGGTTCTGTCGTTATTAAATGCTTAACCGTCTCTCCTTTCCCTATTCCGCAGGCCTCCCCTGCCTGAAGTTGTTCGGCGTTTCGTGATACACTTCCCTGAAACACTTAATGAAGTAATGCGACTGGTTAAAACCGGTGAGACAGGCAATTTCGGCAACGGTCAGCACTGCAGGAACTTAGTCTGCCGCCGGCGATGGCAAAGCCACTCTCGTGCTTTCCTCCTACGGGTTTTGCCTGGCCGGTAAGGTATCTTTAAACTTATTTTTAGATCAGCCTGCTATTTTTCAATCTTAGGGAAGGGCTGTGCAACGGTTACACCTTTTTGACACTGGTGTTTTTTCAGGATTTTATGATTTTTAATTTGGCTTTGTCATGCTCTCTAAATGCGTTACTTGCTTCCAAATGTTTTTCCATCGCATCCATATCATCACCGAATATTGTCGCACTGAATTCCCAAGCCCTTAGCATCATACGTATATATGCAGAAGGGTCGTTTTTACGGGTAAGCCGTCTTAACGCTCCAAGATAATCATCACGATAAACCGTAGGTATAATAATTTTTGTTTGGCATTCTTTTACTAATTCCGCATTCATCATCACTCTTGCAATTCGTCCATTGCCGTCTAAAAAAGGATGCACCTCACTTACCAGAAACATCATGTAAATCGCTTTAGCAAATGGATGAATTAATGTTTGATAATAGTCAAAACCCTTTACGAGTGTACCTTTTACTAATGTGTAGTCAACAAAATCGGTTTCGCCCGCCCTGTTGTTTTTATCTTTGAACTGTCCGGGTTTTTTAGAAGCCCTAGCACTCAATAATACTTTATGCCTGTATAAAAGTATTTCCAATATATGCTCAGAACTTCCTGGTGTCAAACTCATCTCAGTTTTATTGCTGACAAGTTTGTATGTTCCCAAAACATCGTGTGAATCTTCGTCACGAGAGGGCATTGGTGTATCGGTTTCTATAATGTGTCTTGCATCTTCCAGTTCAAATTCTGTTCCTTCTATGTAATTGGAAAAATAGGCTTCAAAAAAAGCAAAGTTGCGGAATGACTGGTTACTTGAATTTTTGTCAGGAATGGTTACAAATTCTTGCTGTTTTAACGCCACAAACAATGTCTCAAATAAAGATAATCTTGCGGGATCGTAGGGATTGCCAAACGCCCTAGCAACTGCTATCGGCGATGATAGTATCTTTGAAGGTTGTGTAGAAAGTAATGCACTTATGAGTTTGTTTAATTTTTCAAACTCGCTCTTCATATTCAGTTTGTCCGCTATTATCTTTGCTTTATCTCTCAATTCATTTAATCCTGCTTCGCCCTTCACCCTGATAACAGCTTCTAATTTTTCTTCTATTTCAGGAAGAGTCAGCGTTTTTGACTGAGGTCCAGGTTGTCTGCTTACCTGTAAGTTTTCAAGCAATGCTCTTTCGGCTTGGGAAACAAATAATTCTCCGGAAAAACGATTATCACCTTCTATTGGCCCGTTACCTGCCAAAAACCGCAGGGTTATGCCAGGCAGGGTTATTTTTTTTGTGTATGTATAAGTGAGAAATACATGTCCGGCAGATGTGGGCTTAAACTCCAAAGCAGACCTGTGGCTGAGTAACGCCCCGGGATATAAATTACCTAATATTGCAAACAGATTGCGCCTGATGATAATTTCCGGACTTTCTATAAAATTGGGAGTGTAAATACGGGGAGCGATTTTTTGTAATTTCACTGCCTTTTCAAGTTTGGAAATTTGTTTGCTTATCTGTGGGTCACTTGAAGAAAAAACTACTTCCTGAAGATGTATGGGCAAAATATTTTCCATTATAGCTATTTAATAATGCAAGTATAGAAAATAATTTCCATTATAACTGCACTCTTGGAAAATAAATTCTATTTAAACGACTTTCTCAGTAAGTAATAATTTTCCGGTAAAAAGAGGAAATCAGGTGTTAATGGTAAATATATTCCAGTAAATAACAGATAATGGAAAATATTTTCAACTATAACAATGAACGGGTGATATTAAAATATTTTCAAAATAGAATACAGTCCCGTCTCGAGTCGTATTATACTTGTGCCTGACGGCTGAATATACTCAATACTGTGATGATCC
Organism: Bacteroidales bacterium; assembly: GCA_035403045.1. GTDB lineage: Bacteria > Bacteroidota > Bacteroidia > Bacteroidales > UBA4417 > UBA4417. The sequence goes on along the minus strand of DAONEL010000010.1, from coordinate 25,091 downwards.
CCATAGACGCAATCTGTCAATAACCGATTCTGTCGTCATAAAATACTCAACCATCTCCCTTTCCCTATTCCGCAGGCCTTCCCTGTCTGAAACTGTTCGGCGTTTCGTGGTACACTTCCCTGAAACACTTAATGAAGTAATGCGACTGGTTAAAACCGGTGAGATAGGCAATCTCGGCAACGGTCAGGTCGCTGTTTTTCAGCAAACTTACTGATTTTCTTAACCTTACCAGCCTGATGAACTGATTGGGCGACTGGCCGATAAGCACCCTGAACTTGCGGTGCAGCACCGACTTACTCAGGTTTAACTCAGCGGCAAATTCTTCGATCCTGAATTCAGGGTTCATGATATTGTCTTCGATTACCTGCATCGCACGTTTAAGAAAAGTTTCCCTCGAATCGAATTCTATCTCTACCGAATCCTTCGATACCAGGCTGGCGAGCAGCTTGGTTTTGCGGCGGGCCCTGGTGTTCTGTATATTGATCACCTGGCTGAGCAGGACTTCCGAATCGAAAGGCTTCTTGATGTATATATCAGCTCCCTTTTTATAGCCCTGCAGCTCATCTTCGTTTGATGACTTTGCCGACAGCAGTATCACGAAAATATCATCATACAAACTGTTCTCCTTGATCTTTGCGCACAATGCAAGCCCGTCCATTTCGGGCATCATCACATCGCTTATCACAACTTCGGGCAGCACTTCATGGATCAGCGCAAGTGCTTCTTTGCCGTTGGCAGCTGTTATCACATTGAAACTGCCTGCCAGCTTCTTTCCCAGGTAATCGCGCATCTGTTCGTTGTCTTCTACCAGCAGCACCGTAGGCCAGTCATCGGTTACGTTGGTTGTTGCTGTAAATTCCCTGCTTTCTTCTGTCGGGTTGAGCTTCACGGGAAGTGTAAGCGTGACTTCCGTTCCGGTTTCCTCCGATGAGTTCACGCTGATGCCGCCACCAAGCATATCAACAAACTTGCGTACCACGTACAAACCCAATCCAAGTCCCTGTGTATTCATGCGTCCCTGCTTTTCTGGCTCGCGGTAAAACTTATCGAAAACAGAGCCAAGGTTCATCTTCTCAATGCCCATACCGGTATCTTTCACGATGATCACCAGGTCGCAATCGGCCTCATATTCAAGTGTAACCTCCACCCTGCCCCCGTCGGGAGTGAACTTTATTGCATTGCTCAGCAGGTTGTAGAGAATCCTTTCAATTTTCACGTTATCGGTGACAATACTGAGTGACTTGATGCCGTATGTATAACTGAGTGAAATTTTACGCGATTTTGCCAGGTACTCAAAGGCATTCACAACCAAACCCACGAACGATACTATTTCAACGCTGGTTTCCTTGAGTTTTGCATCTGCCAACTCAGCGCGCTTAAAGTCGAGGATCGTACCAAAAATATCCGAAAGGAATGAAGTGTTTTTACTGATGATCCTGAGCTTCTCGGTACGCGGATCTTCAGCCGGACTTTCCCGCAGCAGGTCATTCACCGGAGCCAGAATGAGCGAAAAAGGCGTGAGAAGGTCGTGGGTGAGGCCTGAGAAAAAGCTTTCTTTCTCACGGAGCAATTCAGCTTCCTTTCGGTCTTCAACCGCTTTGAGCCTGAGATGTTGCCGTTTTCGGAAGTAATTGATGATAAGCATTGCGCTTACCGCTAATACGCCGGCAATGAAAAGTGCCAGAAGGATGTAAAACCACAGCGTCTTCCACCAGGGCGGGATAATGGTAAAGTTCATCGACCACACAACAGGCGCCTGGTTGCCTTTATCGGCCCGCCTGATCTCCAGCACATAATTGCCGGGATTGAGCCGCGAGAAAGTGATTGGAGCACTCAGGTCAATATCCTGCCACGTTTCACTGAATTCTTTTACACGGTATTCGTATTTGTTTTTGTAAAAATCCCAGCCTGTTTCGGTAAAAAGGAATGAAATCCAGCGGCAACGGTACGACAACCGGATGCCCGAAACGTACTCGGTTGCTTTATCCAGCACTACATTACCGTAAACTTTCTCCCCCACTCCTATTTTCCTGTGATCAATCTCAATACCGGTTAGCAATATGTGTTTTTCTTCCGGCTGACTAAGCGCCAAGCCGGGGTCGACAAGTATCAGGTTGTTTGTTGTGCCGAAGACCAGTGACTGTTTGCCATCGAGAACAGCATCGGTACACGACAGAATGGTGTGATTGCCAAGAAGTTCCGGATTGAATTCCCGCAGCCTGTCATCGGGCCCCGCCAGGCAGAAAAGCCTCTCGCCAATGGCAAACCAGAGGTTATTCTCTTTATCGGGATGCAAAACGCGTATGGCGCCCTGCGGTAATGATTCATCAGGAAATGCCTTGACCACTTTTAATTGTTTATCGAGAGGAAGTTTCAGAAGTTCGGTAGATGTCCCGATCCACAGGCAGTTGTTTTTGCTGTCAGAAGCAATCCGGTAAACGATTTCATTGGTGATAAGACGGCCGTTTTCTTCGATTTTGTGTGTTGAAGTGTTGAAAACAAATAGTCCGCTGTGCGTGGAAACGAAAAGCCGGGTCGCATCCAGCGACGCAAATCCCGTTATCTCGTCGGGGCCGAAAGCATCATAATGAAAATAGCCTGATGGCTTAAGTGTTTTGGCATCCATCTGCAACGAAACGAGTCCGTTCTGCTTGGTTCCCAGCCAAATACGGCCATCTGGCGTCATAAAGCTTGAAGTAATCTTTTCAAGATTTATATCACTGAAATAGTCGTTAAACTTCAATGCACCGGCTGGAATGTCTGCATAAGTAAATCCGAATGCATCGTGCCCGACAACAACCAGGTTTCTCAGCGTATTGAGCGTGAGAATGTAATTGCTGAAATCACCGGCGCCGGGTTTCCGGTATACCGGACTGAGTTTGCCCGAAGCATGATCATACAGGAACACCCCTTCACCCTGGGTGCCTACAAGCACTTTTTCGCTAACAGGGGCCGTCAGCGAAAGCGCAGGGGCCGGAAGTTTTTCCGTAACAGGGAAATGTCCAATACCGTTATTCCCCGGGTTAAACCTGAAAATACCTCCGCCATAGGTTCCTACCCAGATGTTGTTGTACCTGTCGCGGAAAAGACAATTGATCAGCGTGGCGGTGAAATTCCGGCTTCTGAGCGAAACTGCGTCCCCCCGTGTACCGGTATTGACCATTTTCAATCCTTCTCCCCAGGTACCCAGGTATATTTTATCGTCATCACCACCGAGTATCCTGTAAATGGAATTGAACCCGTTGCCTGTAAACACAGCCTCAGGTTTCATCATCTCAGGTTTCAGCCTGTCCCACGAGAGCCTTACCAGTCCGGAGCTCCAGGTGGAACACCAGATTGAATTATCATCACCCTTATCAAGGAACTGGGTGATAGCTAACCCGGGGTTTCCGGCATCGTGCCACATGCGGGTATTGCAGTGGTAGGCAAAAATACCTGCGTATGTACCGATTCTTACAATTCCTTTTGGCTTTTCGATGATATCAGAAACTATGTATCCCGGGTAATGAATTTCCACCTTGTAGTGCCTGCTGCCTTTGCCGTCGGGTATAAGTTTGTAAACGCCTTCCTCCCAAGTGCCCATCCAAATATTTTTCTGCGAATCTTCCATCATCGAAATAACCCTCGAAGGCGCTTTCACATCGATCACCTTACATATATTAGTAAACCTGTCGGTGCGGGGATCGTAAATATCGGCACCACCTGTCTTCAAACCAATCCAAAGAAAACCTTCAGAATCAAAGAAAAGCTTTTCGATGTTATTCTCACTGAGGCTGTTAGAAGAATTATTCAGACGCTTGTATATTTTGAAATTCTCACCATCGAATCGGTTCAGCCCGTCGCAGGTGGCAATCCACATAAAGTTGTCATTCTCCCTGATATCAGTCACTTCGATACTCGACAGGCCATCAGTGATGGTGTAATTGTCGAATTCTTGCGCATAAGGCATCAGAGGAAGCAGCCACAGGCATAAAAGAATTGTGATTAACCGGTAATTGGACATCAGTTGTAATACCATTCAGATACCAAAAATATGCACAAAAATGCCATAATCGGAGCCTTTGAAAGCATACTGCACAATTGTGTTACTTTTAGGAATGATTGTGTTATCGCAACCATGCACAGTGATTTATCTTAGCATGGAATTACTGACTCATTACTGTATTAAGCAACCAATCCTTTACTATGAACTTCCGCTGTTTCATTTTCCTGATTCTCGCTGCGGGGACCATTTTATCATGCCATCGCGGGAAATTGGAGAGTGACCGGATACAACCTTTTGATGATACCTGGCTTTTTCACCGTGGTGATGTGCCGGGAGCTGAAGAACCCGGTTTCGCCGACAGCAGCTGGAGACAACTCGATCTGCCTCACGACTGGAGCATTGAAGACATTCCGGGAACGAACAGCCCGTTCGATTCTACTGTTGTGAACGGAGTTGCAAGCGGGTTTACCCGTGGTGGAACCGGCTGGTACCGCAAACATTTCCGCATGGATGACAACTACACTGGATCCTGCGTTTTCATTAGGTTCGACGGAGTTTACATGAATTCAGATGTTTGGGTGAATGGTCATCATGCCGGCAATCATTATTACGGCTATACGCCTTTTGAATATGAGATCAGCCAATGGCTTGATTTTGGAGGTGATAACGTGGTTGCAGTGAGAGTGGTCAACGACTCCGTAAGATGCCGCTGGTATTCCGGATCGGGCATCTACCGTCATGTACAGCTTGTTGTCACACCAAGGTTACATATCGCTTCACGAGGTATTGCCATCGTTACACCTGAAATCAACGCGAATTCAGCTACTGTTGAAGTTACCACAACGGTCATAAACCAGTCGGAAATATCAGAACGTGCTATACTCGTTGTAAATATCCTTGACAGTAAAAAAAAGGTTGTAGCCAAATGTGAAAACCCCTTCGATCTGCAAGCCGGACTCACCGCTACACTCAAAAACAAGCTTATTGTAGAATCGCCCCGCTTGTGGTCGCCCGAGAATCCTGAAATGTATTCGGTTGTTTGTGAATTGAAAGCAAACGGTAGCCTGATTGACAGCGATAGCCAGTGTTTCGGCATACGATCAGTAAAATTTGATGCACAACAGGGATTCCTGCTCAACGGTGTCGTAATGAAACTTAAAGGAGGCTGTATCCACCACGACAACGGACCGCTGGGTGCAGCAGCTTTCGACAGGGCTGAGGAACGAAAGATAGAACTGCTTAAAGCTGCCGGTTATAATGCTGTGAGGATGGCCCACAACCCGCCATCTGAGGTGATGCTCAATGCCTGCGACCGCCTGGGTATCCTTGTGATTGATGAGGCATTCGATATGTGGCGCTACGGGCACTTCAGCGGCGATTACTCAGCAAGGTTCGACAGTCTGTGGCAATCTGACCTCGAAAGCATGGTGCTTCATGACCGCAACCATCCTTCGGTGATCATGTGGAGCATAGGGAACGAAATCCGGTATGCCGGCAGCCCTGAAATTGATTCGGTATGCGGCATTCTTGCCGACTTTGTCCGGGCACTTGATCCGACAAGGCCGGTAACTGCCGCACAAAACGCTGTTTCTGAACAAAAAGACAACTATTTTTCGCAACTTGATGTTTGCGGTTACAATTATGCCCTTGGCTCTTATAAAACCGATCATACGAGGAAACCGGACCGGGTGATTTTCGGATCAGAATCCTATGCTTCCGAAGCATATGATTATTGGCAGTCCGTTAGCAAAAACCCATGGGTGACCGGCGATTTTGTCTGGACAGCTTTTGATTATATAGGTGAAGCCAGCATTGGCTGGAGAGGTTATCCACAGGACAAAAACTTTTTTCCCTGGAATCTCGCCTATTGCGGTGATATTGACATTTGTGGCAACAGGAGGCCACAGTCGTTTTATCGGCAAACGTTATGGGGCGAAAAACCTGTGGTAAATTTGTTTGTAAAACCTCCTGAACCATCATTCCCGCTTAACCCGTTAAAAGAAAAATGGAGCAAATGGGACTGGCCGGATGTTGTTGAAAGCTGGAATTTTGAAGGCCTTGAGAATAGAGCGCTCCTAGTTACTGCCTATACCAATTGCGATGCTGTGGAACTGTTTTTAAATGGCAAATCAATGGGGAAGGAAGTCAATCTTCCGGATAATAAAAACATTGTTTCCTGGAATGTCCCTTATAATAGCGGAGAATTGATCGCTTATGGCTTCAGGAATGGGAAAATTGCCGATACTTCTATCCTTAGAACTGCCGGTAAACCTGCCATGATCGTCATGAAACCCGACCGGGCAACGATCAGCACCGACGGGCAGGATCTCAGCTATATAACCGTGGAAATCACTGACTCCCCTGGATATAGAAACCCTCTGGCTGATAACAGGCTCACATTCAGTGTTTCGGGGCCCGGGAGCATCATTGCAGCCGGCAATGCGAATCCCATGAGCAAAGAAAGCTTCAGGCAACCTGAACGCAAAGCCTGGCGCGGACAATGCCTGGTGATTGTCAGATCATCGAAACAAAAAGGAAACATACGGCTGACAGCCTCTTCCGACGGTCTGAAACCTGCAGAAATCATCATTAAAGCTGAGTAAAATGAAATCCCTTGTGAAAGCCAACATACTTAGCCTTATTGCCATACTGGCCTGTATGGCCTCCTGCCACAATTCCGGGAATGATGAGTTTGTGAGGCAGATGAAATTCAACAGCGGCTGGAAGTTCCATTACGGCGATGTGACTGATATTTTCACTGATACATTAGCTGCTGATTCCTGGCAAAACATTGACCTTCCCCATGACTGGAGTGTTTTACTGCCATTATCAGAAACCAGTGTTGGAGGTACAGCAACCGGCTATGCTCAGGGAGGTACAGGATGGTATCTGAAAAATTTTACACTCACGGCCGGACAGGCAGGCAAACTGCTGTCGCTTTACTTTGAAGGTTCATACATGGAAACTGAGGTTTGGCTCAATGGCCGAAAAATTGCCTTTCATCCCTATGGATATACCTCATTCTTCTGTGACATCACTTCATACTGCTTCCCGGCCGGCAAAGAAAACTCACTGGCTGTAAAAGTGATTAACCAGGGTAAAAACAGCAGATGGTACTCTGGTTCAGGTATTTACAGAAATGTCTGGCTCCTGGAAACCGACAAAGTCCATATTAACACATGGGGTACTTACATCACAACTCCTGTCGTCACCAGGGAGAAAGCACAGGTTAACATCAGCACTGATGTTCTTAATGAGACCGTTAACCCTGTTTCAGCAAAATTGTGTGCAAGTATCTGTAAAACTGCTCATAAGCCTGTTGTAAAAAAAGAAGTCCGGCTGACGCTCATGCCCGGGAAACAAGAAAGTGTAAAACTGGAATTTAATATCTCAGATCCGGAATTATGGTCGACTGATGATCCTGAACTGTACACTGCGGAAATTTCGCTGATTGTTAATGGCAACCTTAAAGACAGGATCGTTGTACCATTCGGAATCAGAAGCATCTCATTCTCAGCCGAAAAGGGATTTCTGCTGAATGGTCAGCCTGTCAAGCTTAAAGGTGGCTGCATACATCATGACAATGGTGTGCTGGGGGGTGCAGCCATCGACAGGGCTGAAGAACGCAAAGCAGAACTCCTGAAAACCAACGGATTCAATGCCGTGCGGTGTGCTCATAACCCGCCTTCAGAGAAGTTCCTCGAAACCTGCGACAAACTTGGAATCCTCGTCATTGATGAGTCTTTTGACCAATGGCAAAAGCCAAAGAATCCTGATGATTACCATCGTTTTTTCGATGAATGGAACGAGCGTGATTATATCTCGATGCTGCTGCGTGACCGCAATCACCCGTCTATCATCATGTGGAGCATAGGCAACGAAATACAGGAACGTGCCGATTCTTCGGGAATAAGGATTGAGAATAACTTCAGGCGTCTGATCAACAAGTATGACCCTTCGCGGCCTATGACGCTGGCTTTTAATGATTTCTGGGATAATCCGCAATACACATGGAATGACTCGGAGCGTACATTCAGCCAACTGGATGTATGCGGTTACAACTACCTGTGGTGGCATTACGAAACTGATCACAAGCAGTTTCCTGACAGGGTAATTTTCGGTTCCGAATCTACTCCCCAGGAACGAGCCATAAACTGGGACCTTGTTGAGAAAAACTCATACGTGATCGGCGATTTTGTGTGGACAGCCATGGATTACCTGGGTGAGACAGGAATTGGCCACGCCTTGTATGTAAAAGACTGGAAAAAAGGACAGCCGCAGTTACTCGAATGGCCATGTTTCAATGCATGGTGCGGCGATATTGATATTTGCGGAAACAAAAAACCTCAGGCAGTTCTCCGTGATATCCTGTGGAACAACAGCCCTATAGCGATCATGGTTCATGAGCCGGGTCCGGCCGGCATGGCCGAGAAAGTGAGCTACTGGGGCTGGCCTAAGGAGATTCCTTCCTGGAACTGGCACGGACACGAAAACCAAACACTCGAAGTCAGGGTATTTACCAGGTATCCATCAGTCAGGCTTTACCTTAACGGAAAATTGATAGGCGAAAGGCCCATCTCGAAAGACACCACCAGCAGGTATATTGCTGGTTTTAAGGTAAAATATGAACCCGGAATATTAAAAGCGGTAGGTGTTGATAACGGCACCGAAAAGGAAAGCATATCGCTAGAGACCACTGGTGCTGCATCAAAGATCAAACTGCTGGCCGACCGAACAGTGTTGAAAAACTCCAGAGATGACTTGTCGTATGTGCAGGTCGATCTCACTGATGAGAAAGGGCGGCTGGTGCAGGACGATGACAGGCAATTGAATATTACGGTTTCAGGGGCAGGCGAAATAGCAGGCTCCGGCAACGCTTCACCCTGCGATGTCGAAAGTTTCAGGTCATTACAGCCAGGAACATTCAGGGGCAGGGCATTGGTGATACTCCGTCCCACCGGGACCGCTGGCAAAATAGAACTCACCGTAAGTTCAAAAGGTTTACCGGCACAAAAGCTAATTATTCAAGTGGATGAAAACGATCAGTAGAGCAAAATGGGCATTCTGGTTGCTGTTGACAGCTGTTGTAACAGTACTTTTCTCATGCAGGGACGCAACCCCTCTTTTGCAGATCAGGCCCGGAGAGGTTTGGAAGGATACTGAAGGGAACGTAATCAACGCACATGGCGGCGGCATCCTTTATCATGACGGGACTTATTACTGGTATGGTGAGTACAAAGGCGATTCAACCTACAGGCTCGAATATGTCAAAACCTGGGAATGCTGGAGGGCTGATGCCGGGGGTGTCTCATGCTATTCATCAAAGGACCTGCTCAACTGGAAATATGAAGGTATTGTACTTGCATCAACGCCATCTGACACTTCTTCAGAGTTGCATCCTTCAAAGGTGGTTGAACGTCCGAAAGTGATTTACAACGACAAAACGGGCAAGTTTGTCATGTGGCTTCATATTGAAAGTCCCGATTACGAGAAAGCCCATGCCGGCGTTGCCATCTCCGGATCTCCTGCCGGGCCGTTCGTTTACCTTGGCTCTTTTAAACCCAACGGTCAGGACAGCCGCGATCAGACCATTTTCAAGGATATTGACGGCCGCGCATACCAGATATGCTCCTCCGAATGGAATAAGACTTTGTATATAAGCCTCTTATCAAGAGATTACACAAAACCATCAGGTATTTTTACGCGTAATTTTATAGGACAATCAAGAGAGGCGCCAGCCGTTTTCAGACATGAGAATAAATACTATATGATCACTTCAGGATGTACGGGCTGGGACCCTAATGTTGCACAAGTGGCTGTTGCCGACTCAATGCTGGGCAACTGGACTGTAATCGGCAATCCTTGCACCGGGCCTGATGCCGACAGCACCTATCACTCGCAAAGTACTTTTATACTACCAATTACCGGAAAACCTGACACATACATTGCAATGTTCGACCGATGGAACAAAACCGATCTTGATGATTCGCGATATGTGTGGCTGCCTTTGTTCTTTAAGAATGGCAATCCTGTAATTGAATGGAAATCAGCATGGAACCCCGAATAATTGACACTTATAACTAAGTTCATAAACGAAAAGACGAAAATGAGATACTCCTCTTTAACCATATTGCTGGCAGCTATTCTCCCTGTCCTGTGCAACGCCCAGAAATTGAAGTTGGGTTCGTTGTTCAGCGACAATATGGTCATACAGCAGCAATCTGAAAGCCCTGTCTGGGGTTGGGACAATCCCGGCACTAAAGTATCTGTTACTTGCTCCTGGGATCAGAAGACATATAAAACCACTGCTTCAGGCGATGGGAAATGGATCGTAAAAGTAAAAACACCCGTTGCCGGCGGTCCCTTCAATATGACTGTAAAAGGCTCCGGATCAATCGTTCTGCACAATGTGTTCGCAGGGGAAGTCTGGCTGGCTAGCGGGCAGTCCAATATGAGCATGCCGCTAAAAGGTTATTTCTGTCAGCCGGTGGCAGGTTCGAACGAAGCAATCCTTGGATCAAGAAACAAGCAGATTCATTTCATCAATGTGCCTGCTCTCGCGTCATATAAGGCAAGAGATAATTTCCATGCCTCATGGATGGCTACTTCACCGGCAACCGCAGGTGAATGCAGCGCCGTAGCCTGGTTTTTCGCCGACTATTTACAGCAACAACTGGGCAATATCCCCATTGGAATTATCAACGCCAGTTTCGGTGGGTCCAATGTGGAAGCGTGGATGCCGCCATCGGCCTGCGGAAAGTTTACTGATATCCCCGTTCCGCCTCAGAGTTCTGACACTTCAGAGTGGATAAACAATGTACCGACGGTTTTGTATAACGGCATGATCCATCCTTTGGTGAGCTACTGCATTAAAGGAATGATATGGTACCAGGGCGAATCAAACATTTTTAACGTACCACGCTATGCTCCGTCGCTTGCAGCCATGGTGAATGCCTGGCGCGATGAATGGCAATGCGGCAGTTTCCCTTTCTATTCCACCCAGATTGCCCCTTACGATTATACCGACTGGAATTTCTTTACACCTCAGTGGCCTGAAATATCAGCATACCAGCGCGAAGCACAAATGATTTCGCAGAAACTGATCCCGAATTCAGCCATGGCAGTATTGCTCGATGCCGGTGAAGAGCACCAGATACACCCTCCAATGAAAAAGGCAGCCGGTGAAAGACTTGCTTTGCTGGCGCTGGCAAAAACGTATGGTATGAAAGGGTTCGAGGCTGAAAGCCCGGAATTCGATTCACTCGAAATTCAGGGAGATAAAGCCATCGTACACTTCAATAAAGGATTTAATGGACTTACCAGCTATGAAAAGCCTCTTCAACTGTTTGAGATAGCCGGCGACAACAGGGTATTTGTCAAAGCACAGGCATATATTGATGGCGACAAAGGAACAGTGGTTGTAACCTCACCGTTGGTCAGAGAGCCTAAAGCAGTAAGGTATGCATTTAAGAATTTCGTGAAAGCGGAGCTTTTCGGCACCGGGGGACTGCCAGTTTCATCTTTCAGAACCGATAACTGGTAGCGATTAAATAACTGTAAACGAACAAAATAACCAACCTAAAACAATTCTTGTTAAAAACGCTGATCCTGCACGGACACAATGGTAAAGAAAAATGTTCATCGGTTTGCATTCATAGCTAAAGTGCTGACTATTATCCTGTTAAGCTCAGGGCACCTGTGGGCTGTCAATTATTATATTGATGCAGCAACAGGAAATGATTGCAAATCAGGAAAGTCGCCTGCCAAAGCCTGGAAAACTTTTGCCAGCCTTCGGAACATCAAGCTGCAACCCGGCGATAGTATACTTTTGAAATCGGGCTGTGTATTCACCGAACCTCTGTTTCTTTCCTGCAAAGGCGCCCCTGGTAGCCCCATCACGCTGGGTAAATACGGCGGCGATGCAAGGCCATATATCAGGCACAATGCTTCAACAGGCCAGGCGGTGCATATCTTTAACAGCGAATATTTTGTAATACGCGATCTCGAGATATCGAACAAGGGCCCCGAAGTCGTACCGGGGCTAAACGGTTTGTTTATCGAATTGCTGAATTATGGCACCGCAAGAGACATCACCATCGACAATCTTTATGTTCATGATGTTTACGGCAACCTCGACAAAGAAAATAAAGGCGGTGGCAACGCTATACTAATCAGCAACTTCCACGATGAAAAAACCGACACGATCTCGTCGCGTTTCGACGGACTGCTTGTGCAGAACTGCCTGATCAGGGACTGCCAGCGAAACGGAATCATGATGTGGGGAAACTGGATCAGGAGATTATGGAATCCCAGCCTGAATGTAGTCATCCGAAATAACATAATTGATGGGGTGCCCGGCGACGGAATCGTGCCAATAGGTTGTGAACACCCACTAGTGGAATACAACATCATGAGAAATTGTCCGGGAACCCTTCCTCCTTCTGAAGCCTGTGATGGTATCTGGCCCTGGAGTTGCGATAACGCCCTGATACAGTATAATATAGTGAGCGACCATAAATCAAAAGTCGATGGCTACGGCTTCGACTCTGACTGGAATTGCACCAATACCATTTTCCAGTACAACCTCAGCTACAACAACGACGGTGGTTTCCTGCTCATATGTAACTCAGGCGGTTGGCCTGCCGACTGGAGCGCCGGTAACCGCAATACAATCATCCGGTACAACGTCAGCATCAATGATGGACTGAGGAATTTTATCGTTGGCAGCAACAAGGGCTATTTCTCGCCTGTAATACACATTACCGGGCCAGCGCAAAACACGGTGATCGAAAAAAATCTCTTCTATCTGCCCGCCAAACCTGAACCAAATATTGATAAAACCCTGGTGACACTCGATGATTGGTCAGGCTATCCCGACAGCACATTTTTCAGGAATAATTACATTTTCACTGATGAGCCTTACCTGGCCATTGAAAGCACCGGTTCTACGAATAATTTTTATGACAGAAACCTCTTCATTGGCAATTTATTGATTCCGGACAACGGTTTTGAAAATTATAACGGAAGTTTTAACAGTCAGATGTGGTTTGATCCGGCTGATCCGAACTGGGCTAACCTGATCAGTTTTATCCGCGAAAAAATAATAACTGTCAATGGTAAGGAAACAAAAGCGACTGAATTACTGGGAATTAATAAGTAAAACCACAACCATGAAGATCAGGGAACTGAAATACATTCTGACAATGGTACTTCCTGTTATCCTCGGGCTGCAATCATGTTCGCTGCAACGAAACAGTCCGGTGATTGATCTTTCAGGCAAATGGAACTTTATGGTTGATTCGCTGGATAAAGGAATACAGGAAAAGTGGTTCACCAGGGATCTTACCGAAACGGTGAAACTACCGGGATCGATGCTTACCAATGGCAAAGGCGACGACGTAACCATCAAAACTAAATGGACCGGGGGATTGTGGGACAGCTTATGGTACAAAAGCCCTGAATTTGAAAAGTACCGCCAACCCGGCAATGTAAAAGTTTCGTTTTGGCTCCAGCCGCTTAAACATTATACGGGATCGGCCTGGTACAGCAAAAAAGTAACAATTCCCAAAAGCTGGAAAGGCCGCTATATTGAAATGTTTCTCGAAAGATGCCACTGGGAAAGCACCGTTTGGGTTGACAGCAGCAAAGCGGGCATGCAGAATGCACTCGGAGCACCTCACATTTACGACCTGAGTAAATGGCTGACTCCCGGCGAACACCTGATCACTATCAGGATTGATAACCGTGTGAAAGACATTGACCCCGGCAGGGATGCCCACAGCATCAGCGATAACACCCAGACCAACTGGAACGGCATTATCGGGAAGATGTGCCTCACCAGCCATCCGCCGGTTCACATTGATGATATTATGGTATTTACTGATGTCGATGCTAAAAAGATCAGGACTATCATCACAATCCGCAACAGCAGCGGCATACCGGGCAAATACTCACTAAAACTGTCCGCTTCACCAAAAAACAGCCGAAACAAGGAAAACCTTCCGGCAAAAGAGCTTCAGCTAACCATTGCCGATAGCGTTGTTGTGCTTCCAGAAGAGTACGAAATGGGCAGCAATCCTTTGTTGTGGGACGAATTTAACCCTGCTGTTTACACACTGAAAGCCGAACTTACAGGCGAAAGCGGATGGGATGTCTACCTTACGGATTTCGGGATGAAGAAATTTGAAATCAGGGGCACGCAGTTCTATGTAAACGGCCGTCCGATTTTCCTGAGGGGAACGCTTGAGTGTGCCATTTTTCCAGAAACAGGTTATCCTTCGGTATCAGTAGAAGAATGGAAACGCATCTATAAAAAATGCAAGGAGTTCGGACTCAACCATATGCGCTTTCACTCATGGTGCCCGCCTGAGGCCGCTTTTATAGCTGCCGACGAAGAAGGCATTTACCTGTCGGTCGAGAATTCAGCCTGGGCAAATGTCGGTTCCGGCGCACCAATCGACCAGTACATTTACGATGAAAGTAAGCGTATTGTCAAACAATTCGGGAATCATCCCTCATTTTGCATGATGCCATATGGCAATGAAGCCTCCGGCGACAGTTCCGTTGCTTATCTTACAAGATTTGTCCGTTACTGGAAAGACAGAGATAATCGCAGGGTATATACCTCAGCTTCCGGTTTCCCCGAAAGCCCGGCCTCCGATTATACCAGTAGTGCAACTCCCAGGATACAGTGGTGGGCTGCCGGGCTCACCAGCCCTATCAATGCCAAGCCTCCCACCAGCGATTACGACTGGCTGAAATATATTGCTAAAGACAAGCCTACAGTAAGCCACGAGATAGGCCAGTGGTGCGTTTACCCTGATTTCAAAGAGATCAGCAGGTACAAAGGCGTGCTAAAAGCCAGGAATTTCGAGATATTCAGGGATAAGTTGCAGGAACATGGCATGCTGCAACTAGCCGACAGTTTCCTGCTTGCTTCGGGCAAACTACAGGTGCTCTGCTACAAGGCTGATATTGAAGCCGCTCTGCGAACGCCGGGTTTCGCTGGTTTCCAACTGCTCGACCTCCACGATTTCCCGGGGCAGGGAACAGCGCTTATTGGCGTTCTCAATCCCTTCTGGGAAGAAAAGGGTTATGTGACGGCTGCCGAGTTCTCAACTTTCTGTAACCAGACCGTTCCGTTGCTCAGGATGCCAAAAATGGTTTACCTCAACAACGAAACCTTTGTCGCCAAAGCTGAAGTTGCCCATTATGGCAGCGCCCCGCTTAAACAAACTCATGTTTCGTGGAAAATTTCCCGAACTGACGGCTCATTAGTTGCAGAGGGGAAACCAGTACAACGAGATCTCTCATACGGAATCAATGACCTTGGGAATATTTCCGTGAGCCTTACGGCGATCACAGCCCCCGAAAAGTTAATAATATCCGTTTCTGCAGGCAACTATACCAACTCCTGGGATTTCTGGGTTTACCCTGCCCAACTTCCGCCAATTTCGGGCTCAGAAAACATCCTTGTCACAGGTGAATTCAACCAAAAAGCTGTCGATTTTCTTGAGAACGGAGGGAAAGTACTGCTTACGGTGAAAAAAGGTTCTGTTAAGCCTTCGATGGGTGGCGATGTCCCGGTTGGTTTCTCAAGCATTTTTTGGAATACGCAATGGACAGCTTTCAAGCAGCCGCCTTTCACACTCGGAATTTTATGCAACCCAAACCACCCTGCATTTGACTACTTCCCAACCGAATACCACAGCAACTGGCAGTGGTGGGATGCCATGAGCCATTGCAATGCCATCAGGCTCGACTCATTATCTGATCAGTTGAAGCCAATCATAAGAATTATTGATGATTGGGTGACAGCGAAACCACTGGCAATGATTTTTGAGTGCAGGATTGGGAAAGGGAAATTGCTTATTTCAGGCGCCGACCTTATCTCCCACCAGGAATCAAGGCCTGAGGCAAGGCAGTTGCTGTTCAGTCTGAAAAAATATATGTCGGGCCGCAATTTTAATCCCGGAGTGACCCTTAGCCGCGAAAAAATTGAAGCCATTTTCAAATAACCGAATCCATGACAGCCACTACCCTGATAATACGCTTAATTCCAATCTACTCTGACGGATAGCGCCATTCAAAATTTACGCATAATTAATCAAACCATAACGTCAAACTAAATCTTAAAACCAATGAAAAACGTAACTCTGATTGCAGGCCTTTTACTGGCAGCGCTGATATTTTTCGCAGGCTGCAAAAAAGAAGAAACAGTAGTGACAATTACAACTACTGCCATCACAAGCATCACCGCTACCACAGCCACAGGCGGCGGAACAATCACGGTAACCGGCCCGGGAACTGTAACCGACCGCGGTGTGTGCTGGTCAACAGCCGCTACACCCACCACTGCCGATAGCAAAACTTCCGATGGTACAGGTACCGGAACATTCACCAGCAGCATTACAGGTCTGTCGATGAAAACGCCTTATTATGTAAGAGCTTATGCCATTGTTGACGGCACAACCTACTATGCAACAGCGGTTGATTTCACGTCAGCCACTCCCGCGCCGGTAGAATTGATTGTTAACGGAGACTTCTCAACACCCGGAGTTAATGGAGAACTTGTTACCGCAACTCCCTGGAAGACCGATGAGACGACTGATGTTAATGATCCAATCGGGTCGCTGGATCTGATAGGTTATACAAGTGATACCTATAAAGGACAGACAAATTTTGCATGGTACCACGACTGGTCAAAAAGCTTCTATCAGACCGTTGGCACAGTCCCTGCTATTGAAACCAAATTTGACATTAGTTTCAAAAACACATGCACCTGGAATGACTGGGGTGATTATGTACAACAAACGGGCGTAATTTTCAGTGTGTATACCGGTACCGATCCTACTACCAGGACTGCTATTGACACGGTGATTTTCGACGAACCTGTTTTCCCTGGCTGGGATCTTAACGTCTGGACATCAAAAACCGGTACTTATACCCTTACTGCAGAAAAAGCAGCAGCAAATGCAGGCAAAAACCTTGTAATTGAATTTGACACATTCCACTATTGGGATGGAACATGGGCATCGAGTGCATGGTATGATATTGATGACATCAGTGTAATCCAGCGTTTCGAATAATCAATAGGTTAAAGTTTCGGAATCTGTCTGTTAGTGAAATCTTACGATAAAAATTCATATAAAGGTTCCGTAGCCAGATTCTGAAATGAGCTGTTTAAAAACCGGGATGAGACAAAAACGGTTTCGTCCCGGCCTATACTGGCAAAGAAAATTGGTCATCAAAACCATCAACAGGGTACTGCGATACATCCCAAGGATTCACCCGATCGAAAATTCCCGCCGGTCCTCTTCAACTTTGATGGAATTTCATCAGCAAACAAACAATCAAACAAAACAATAATTAGGTAATTATGAATAGCCTGTTTTACTATTTAAAAAGCAGCGTTTTAATTTCCTCTGGCTCTGCGGCGAGAAACATGCTGCTTTTCACAATGCTCTCGCTCTTCACCCTTTTTTCAGGCAACGCTTACGCCCAGGAAAAAACAATTACCGGTGTGGTCCTGAATGAAACAGGTGAGCCGTTTCCCGGAGCTAACGTGGTGTTTAAGAACACGACCATTGGCGCATCCACTGATCTTGATGGCCGTTTCTGCCTCAAAGTTCCAGCGGGAGCAACAATATTGGTAATCTCAAGTATCGGGTACGAAACCGCTGAAGTGAACATTGCGGGTAAGCCATCCATCGAAGTGCGGATGCAGGTGAAGGCCATCACGCTTAACGACGCGGTAGTTGTAGCATACGGTGGAACACAGAAGAAAGCAACACTCTCAGGCGCCATTTCTGATGTAAAAGGTGTTGAACTAATGAAATCGCGAACTGTCAATGTGAGTAACAGCCTTGCCGGAAAAATTGCAGGCCTTACTGTTGTTGCACAAGGCGGTGAACCCGGAAATGATTTTTCAACCATTCTTGTAAGAGGAGTGAATACATTTGGAAATGCCACTCCGCTGTTTGTTGTGGATGGTGTTCCGTTGCAGGTGTCTGATAAGCTGCAGAGAATCGATCCGAATTCAATCGAAAGCATCACAGTGCTCAAAGATGCGTCGGCGGCAATCTACGGTTCACAGGGTGCCAACGGGGTTATACTTATTACCACTAAACGTGGCCAGGCAGGCAAACTGAACGTAACAGCATCGTTTAATGAAAGCTTCTCGCAACCAACAGTGCTCCCCGATTTATTAAACGCCTATGAAATTGCCTCGCTACAGAACGAAGTAATTGACAATGGTTCGACAGGTGTGCTGCCCGCTACATTTCACCCTGCAAAATACAGCGACACCGAATTGGAAGGCTTTAAAACCGGTTCCGACCCCTGGCGATATGCCAGCACCGATTGGGTTAATGAAACCATGAAAAAAATAACTCTTCAGAATTATTCCAACGTCACTGTTTCGGGTGGAACCGATAAAATCAGGGGATTACTTTCCCTTTCATCCCGCTTTCAGGACAGCTTTTATAAAAATGGCTCAAACACTTACCGGCAGTACGACGTAAGGGCCAACATGGATATGAACCCGACAAAATATATCCTCATATCTTTTGACCTTAACAACCGCCAGGATATAGCGAACTATGCCATCGACGATGCCGGCACCATTTTTTCCAAAATTATTACATCAAGCCCCACTAAAAGAGCCTACTGGCCTGATGGCACCCTGGGCGAAGCAATAGGTACTATAGGAAATGCTAATAGCCCGGTGGCTGTGAGCACCCCCCTGGGAGGATATAATGAGATTGATAACTCTGTTATAAACAGCACATTAAAAGCGAACATTAAAATACCATGGGTCGAAGGCTTATCGGTAACAAGTACGGGAACAATAGACAGGGGTAATGCATTTGGCAGGCGCTGGACCATTCCGGTTACCTACTACGAATGGGATGGAAACTCCACAACCAATCCGGCATTCAAACCGCAGGTCGAAGGTGACAAAAGGCGCACGCTCAATGAGAATACCACAAAAAACAACAACTGGCTTGTTAATTTACTCATCAACTATGAAAAACAGTTTGGTGACCACTTGGTAAAAGTTCTGGGCGGCTACGAAGCTTACGAAAGAGCCTCAAATTACTTCTCCATTACTAAAAAAGATTTCGATGCCGATAATCTTGATCAACTCATTTTCGGCAATACGGTGGATGTAATCACGCAATCAAATCCCGGTTCAACCAGGTGGAGCAATTACCTCGGCAGGATCAATTATGAATATAAGTCAAAAATACTGGCCGAATTTGTCGGGAGATACCAGGGCTCATCAATATTTTACAAAAACGATCGCTGGGGATTCTTTCCCGGCGGATCACTTGCTTACAGGATATCGGAAGAAAATTTCTGGAAACAGAACATCAAATTCCTGAGCTACTTCAAAATAAGGGCTTCATATGGTATCACCGGCAACGATCTTATTTCTCCTTTCCAGTATCTTTCGCTCTACGAAACCAGGTACAGCCGTTACATCGAACAGGTTGGCGCCAGCGGTAGTCTCACACCATATAATGTCCTTTACGAAGGAACCGTACCCTATAAAAATGTGACCTGGGAAAAAGCAAAACAGCTTGACCTCGGGTTTGATGCGGGCCTTTTGCAGGAAAAACTAAATCTGACCTTCGACTATTTTGATAACCGCAGGGATGACATCCTCACCCCAAAAATAGGGGCAATCCCGGGATCTACCGGAATTACGCCAAGTGATGAAAACATCGGGAAATTTCAAAACAGGGGATTCGATTTCAACATACAATACGCCGGATCATCGGGAGAGTTGAGATACCAGGTAGGGTTCAACGGATTGTATTCAAGGAACAAACTCCTTTTCTTCGACGAAACAGCCGGTATACCTGATTACCAAATGAAGACAGGCCATCCGATCGGAGGCGCTTTATACTACCAGGTGCTGGGTATTTATAACACTGATGCCGACCTGGCTGCCCATCCTTATGCATTAAACGGCGCCACACCGCAATTAGGCGACCTTATTTTTGAAGATGTTAACAACGACCAGGTTATCGATACCCGCGATATGGTAAGGTCGTATAAAAGCGGCACTCCTACAACAAGCGGCGGGTTGAGCGCTTCACTGCAATACAAAAACCTGGATTTCAGCATCTTGTTCCAGGGAGCTTTCGGCGCTGAACGCTATATGAGGCCAACCTTCAGCCTTGAAGGAAACTACCTGCAATCGTTTTATGATAACAGATGGACACCTGAGAACACCGACTCCGGTTTCCCAAGGATATTCGACACGCACTCAGCATATTGGTCAAATCCAAACGGAGTATTCAACACCTTCTTCGTCAGGAAAACAGATTATGTAAGGCTCAAGAACCTTGAAATAGGTTATAACGTTCGCGAATCATTGCTGAGACATGTCCACATTGAAAAACTCAGGGTTTACCTCAGCGGGCTCAACCTGCTGACGTATGCCCCCGATCTCAAAGATTTCGATACTGATCCCGAACAAAGCATTCGTGACCAGTTTTACGGCGAGAGCTATCCATTGCAGCGTACAGTAACATTCGGAATCAACGTAACTTTTTAAAACCAGAGCAACCATGAAAAGCAAAGTTTTAACAATTGCGCTGTTTTGTTCTATCAGCATCGTTTTTCAATCGTGTGGCAAAGACTTCCTTGACGATACCAAGCCCGAGGATAAAATTTCGGATGCCAATGTTTGGTCATCACCCGAACTGGCCATAAAAGTGATTTACGGTTGCTATCAGGCTCTGCCCGAAGGACATACGATGTGTATGATGATGTCGTCGACCGACGAAGCCATATTTTATGGTGATGCCAGCATAGGAGCAGCTTTCACCAAAGGCCTGGTTTCACCAAGCAACCAGGGTGGATTCTCAGCTTCTGTATGGTCATGGGCACAAATGAGCTGGCAATGGGATGCCTTGTATCAGAATATCAGGAACATAAACATCGGTATTGCCAACATCGGCAAAACGCCTTTCACCAACCCCGAAGATAAAGACAGGGCTGTAGCCGACCTCTATTTTCTCAGGGGATATTGCCACTTCCTGCTGATGTCACAGTATGGCGGAATCCCTTACTATGACCAGGTTGTAAACCTGGGGGATGATTACAACAAGCCCAGGAATACCTTTGAGGAAACTGTCAATTACATCGTGACAGACCTTGAAAAAGCCATCAACTTATACCGGGCTGACGAAACCGGCCTGGTGAAAACCCGTGCTGATAAAGGAGTTGCTATGGCAGTAAAAGCCAAAGTTCTTCTGTATGCAGCCAGCGATCTTCACAATCCGGCAAAAAACGGTGAGTTAACTTCAGGCTATTCAAATCCTGAACTCATCGGTTATACAAGTGGCGATGCTTCCGCCAAATGGCAAGCTGCTAAGGATGCTGCCAAAGCTGTGATAGACCTCAATGCATACAGCCTCTACAATTCCAATCCTGATAAAATCAGAAATTTTGAAGAGATCTTTGTTAAAAGGTCGGATGAGGACATATTCATACGTTATGTCGACCCGATAAATGACCTTTACTGGGGACTTGGCAGAACTCCGTTTCTCGAGGCACCCCCTTCATTTGGTGGCTGGGGATGGTCAGCTGATAATGTTTTGGGTGATCTTGTTGACGCATTTGAAATGAGTGACGGCAGCAAATTTGACTGGTCAAACCCGGTTCAGGCAGCCAATCCCTACCTGAATAGGGACAATCGGTTCTATGCATCCGTACTTTTCGAAGGAGCCACCTGGTACGACAACCGGATCATCCATGTAGGTGTATGGCCCGATTCGACCTATGCTCCTGAACACCAAAGCACTAACTACTGGGTTCGCAAGTTCAGCGATATTGATAAAGGACCAATGGAGTATTCAGAGCTCACCAAATGTCCTGCCTGGCCACGCATGCGCTATTCCGAAGTACTGCTGAATTACGCCGAAGCGTGCATTGAACTGGGTGAATACAATGAAGCCCGCACTTATATCAACCTTATACGTGACAGGGCTGGCATGCCGGCAGTTACCGAATCAGGAGCAGCACTGAAAGAGCGTTACCGCAACGAGAGAAGAGTTGAGCTTGCGTTTGAGGAACAGCGTTTCTTTGATGTGCGGCGCTGGATGATTGGCCCAGAGGCTATAGGTACAGGTGCGGGAATCAATGTGCGGTACCCTGTACAGGGCTCATACGACAATCCTACATTTGAACCGATAATTACTGATGCGGGAAGACTCTGGGTCAACAAAGCCTACTTTATTCCCATAACCATTGATGAGATGAATAAGAATACTGCCCTGATACAGAACCCCGGTTATTGATTCTGAATTTAGACTTAAATGCAGAATACAAAGGGAATGAATGTATTATAACACAACTCTCAACAGATAATACTCCTGTTTTCAAAAAAAACGAAGGCTCTTCATGCCTTCGTTTTATTTGAGCGGAAAACGGGGATTGGACCCGCGACCTTCAGTTTGGGAAACTGACGCTCTACCACTGAGCTACTTCCGCAATTGATGTTGCAAATTTAATACATCTGTTTCAACGCACAAACAGGCTATCTATAAATTTACGTCTTAAACACTGTAGAATACCTTGTAATGCCAGGCTTCCAGATCGAAACACGGGTTTTCG
The DNA here is from genome assembly GCA_035403045.1 of Bacteroidales bacterium. Classification (GTDB taxonomy): domain Bacteria; phylum Bacteroidota; class Bacteroidia; order Bacteroidales; family UBA4417; genus UBA4417. The sequence goes on along the minus strand of DAONEL010000010.1, from coordinate 2,476 downwards.
CCAAGCATCACAACAATCGGAGGACTAAAAAGCTCGAGGAATTTACCTGACATTGCATTGCTTTGTAAATGGAACGATACTGGCTGTGCGCTAAGGTTTATAACAGAAACAACCATATTGTTGCCTTCAGTAAACTTTACAGCCAGCACCTGCCGGCCGGCAATGGATGGTATAATTTCAAATCTGCCGGCAACAGCGCCATCGGTAAAAACCGGATGTTCAGCCCTCAATGCAGTGAGCTTTTCATAGATTCCAAACATCTTATCTTCCTTCCATTCGATAAGGTCTTTATCGAAGAAGCTGAGCCTTTTTGCATTACCCGCCTCCTGGCCACTGTAAATGAGAGGGAAACCCGGAAGCATAAAAACGAGCACCGCAAATGCTTCAAGTGCAAGCCCCAGCCGTTCAAGTTCGCTCCCATTCCATGAATTTTCGTCATGGTTGCTGATAAACAGAAGATTTGAAGCATGAACCGGAAAGTCGAAAATTTCAGTATGCAGCATGGCTGTAAGGTCGGTTGCCTGTTTCTTTCCCTGCGCAACATCATTGAAGCCATGGAACAGGTTCCAGTTGTAAAGCACATTAAAGGCCTTATTGGTAAGCTCACGCAGGTCAGACTCGGCCAGCATGAAAAGATCAGGCTTAATGACCGACAGTTGTTCTTTGGCTTCTTCCCAAAATGATGTAGGCACAAGGTGAGCCATATCGCAACGGAAACCGTCGATACCGGCTCTTTCGAGCCAGAAGCTCATTGCTCCGATCATAGCCTGTCGCAAGGGCTTTGAATCATATTCCAGCTTTATCACATCTTCCCATTCGGGAAATGGTGGCGCGAAATGACCTCCGGAATCAAGCCGGTAATAGTCGGGACGATCTTTCGTCCAGTGATGATCCCAGGCTGTATGATTAGCTACCCAATCGAGGATCACATACATGTCCAACTCATGTATTTCGTTCACAAGACTGATGAATTCATCCAGTGTACCATAGGCTTCGTCTACTGCTGTATAATCCCTGATGGAATAATAACTTCCGAGGCTGCCTTTGCGGTTGAGGATACCGATGGGTTGCAGCGGCATAAACCAAAGTATCCCAACGCCAAGCCTTTTTAACCGTGGCAAATGCTCCCTGAATTCCCTGAAAGTGCCTCCTGGTGTGAATTGCCTGAGGTTGACCTCGTAAATGGTATGACTGCGGCTCCAGGCCGGGATGATATTGTTATGGAATTTGGCTTCAGTCAATGGTAGAGCAATTTGGAAATGGTTGATGATATGGAGTCAGAAGTCAGAAGTCAGGAGTCAGGAGTCTGGCCCTTTTAGCTATTGGGACTGGAACCTGGCACCTGGCACCCGGAAACACTATTACAAGTGAAATGCTTCCAGCGAATTATCAAAATCTATGTAAAAATCGGCTTCCGGTTTCAGCGATTGGACAACCTCATGCTCACGTTCAAGCACCTTCATCCTGAATTCGTCCAGTTCCTCTTTTTTCTCAGCAATCTGTTGTTCCAATGTTTCTTTGTATGTAAGTTCAACGAACACCCTCAGGTTTGCTTCCTTAATCATCACTGAATACAATCCGTTAATAATGAGCATATCGATGCCTGCAAAGTCAGTAATAATTTCATCTACCTGCAGGGTAATGAGGTCAACACTGGGCACAGATGCTTTCTTGCCGTTTTTGAAATCAATAATGTTGTGCCTTACGCGATTCCAGTCATATTCGTTGTAACCAATACTTTCGATACCGTGCTTCTGCCGCCAGTGTGTGCGGTCTTCGGGTGGCACCTTGTAGTAATCATCCATGTGAAGGATTTTACATTTTACACCTTCTTTTTTGAACAGCCGCGCCAGAGCAATGGATATTTCGCATTTGCCGGAAGCCACTTCTCCCGAGATAGTCACAATATACTTATTGGACCTGTCAGTAATTATGCGGTCGTAAATAGTAAGGGCCGCATCCTCATGCTTTTTGGTGATGGAAACTATATCGTTAAGCATATTAACATTTTTTTGTTGAGACCATGCAGCCTGGCTGCCAATTTACTTTCTCTGTATTCAGGGTTCAGAAACATAAGCCGATTCCTACTGAAGTTACAAAAATACAACTTTCGGTATGAAATATAAAAGATACTTACCCGTGCTCTGAACGTTAATGGTTTCAGAAACCTCGCCAATTAGTATTTGCAGTAATTTTGAGCTTTCCATCTCCATCAACTTGTCAGCAAAAACCAACAATCGCCGAATCCTTATCAGGGCTATCATAATTCCTGCGGCTTTGCTTTGTGCACTTTGGATTATCGTTGTCGGCATCAGAAAAATCCCGGGACTCGCCGGCAAAACAAAGCACAAGTCTGAAATAAGAGCATTTGGAATAGATACACCGGGAAAATATCTCGTTTATGGTATCGATGTATCGCACCACCAGGGCGACATTAACTGGAAGAAGGTTAAGTCGATGGTATCAAATGACCGAC
>DAONEL010000009.1:7769-43321 GCA_035403045.1 Bacteroidales bacterium | reverse complement strand
TTTGCCAATGCCCCTGACAGCCGGTACGAAGGTGGCGGTCCGCTCGGACTTATTGATGGCGCCCGCGGCAGTCTTGATCATACTGACGGAAAGTGGAGCGGCTTTAACGGCACCGATATGGTTGTTACCATAGATATGGATAAAGTGCAGCATATCAATACAATAGGAGCAGGATTTCTGCAATCGACCAAATCATGGATATTTCCACCGTCAGAGATTGATTTTGAGATTTCGACCGATGGAATTAACTTTAAACTTGTTGGCAGTATCACTCCGGAACAACCGGGCAAAGACATTGAATCGGTGTTAAAAGCTGCGGCAAAGGTTAACGAAGAGGCACGATTTGTGAGGGTAAAAGCCACGAACTATGGCTCTTTGCCCGACTGGCATCCCGGGCATGGTGAACCTGCCTGGCTTTTTTGCGATGAGATTGTCATCGAATAACTAACTTTGAGGAATGGCTTTCAAACTTTTTCAAAAAACGCTTTCCTTTCCTGATCCAGAGGAAGCCGATGATTCAGGGTTGCTTGCTGTTGGCGGCGACCTGAGTATTGAACGCCTGAAACTCGCCTATTCAAAGGGTATTTTCCCCTGGTACGAAGAAGGGATGCCGGTACTTTGGTGGTCGCCCGACCCACGCATGGTGCTTTTCCCTGACAAAATGATCATATCGCACAGCCTTAAGCAAACGCTGAAGAAGGATCTCTTTACGATAACCTACGACACTTGTTTTGAAGAAGTTATAGAACAATGCTCGTCTACACCGCGCGTAATGCAGGAAGGAACCTGGATAACCCGTGAGATGAAATCGGCGTATATCCGGCTTCATAAAGCAGGTTATGCCCATTCAGTTGAAACATGGCACAACGGGCAGCTGGTCGGTGGATTGTATGGTGTGGCTATCGGAAGGGCGTTCTTTGGCGAATCGATGTTTCACCGGATGACCAACGCTTCGAAAGTGGCATTGCACTTTTTCCTTGAAAAACTGCGATCAATGAATTTCCAGATCATTGATGCACAAGTATATACCAACCACCTGGAGAGTCTTGGCGGAGAGTTGATCCCGAGGAGTAAGTTCATGGAACTTTTAAAAAAAGCGATTGAAGAGCCTTCAATGGCCGGTCCCTGGAAAGAAAAATCCAAATAAGGTGATCATATTAATATTCACAGAACAAAAAAGCAGTCATGAAAACTTCATAACTGCTTGATTTTCTTCAGGGTGAAAGACGGGGCTCGAACCCGCGACCTTCAGATCCACAATCTGACGCTCTAACCAACTGAGCTACGATCACCGTGTAAAGAGGCGCAAAATTAATAAGAATCTTTATTACCACAACTCAGAGGCCTATTTTTTTGTATTCTCCCGGTTGTCAGGCTGTTTATCCCCTGAAAATTTACTTTACAGTTATCGGGCTAATTAGATAGATTTGCATAAAAAAAACAATGGCCGATATTATAGATTACACAATTTATGGTGACGACATGCAGATTGTCGCCGTTGAACTCGATCCATCAGAAGGCGTGCGTGCCGAAGCCGGTGCCATGATGTTTATGGAAGCCGGCATCCAGATGGATACAGGAACCGGTGGAGGACTTTTCCAGGGTTTTAAAAGAATGATCACCGGTGAAAGTTTCTTCATAACAACGTTCATCAACAGCGCAGGCGTAAAGAGAAAAGTCGCCTTCGGGGCACCATACCCCGGAAAAATCATTCCCCTCGACCTTAGAAGTGTTGGCGGAACCTTCATCTGCCAGAAGGATTCATTCCTTTGTGCAGCCAGGGGCATAGAGATTGATATTGCTTTTACCCGAAAAATCGGCGCCGGCCTTTTCGGCGGCGAAGGTTTCATTCTTCAGCGGCTTTCGGGCGACGGGCTTGCATTCGTACATGCCGGAGGCTGCATTATCGAACGTGAACTTGCTGCAGGAGAGAGCCTTAGGGTAGATACCGGATGTATTGTTGCTTTTGCTCCAACCGTGGATTATGATATTCAGTTTGTCGGCGGTTTCAAGAATGCGCTGTTTGGAGGTGAAGGCCTTTTCCTGGCCACATTGTCAGGTCCAGGTAAAGTGTACCTTCAAAGCCTTCCTTTGTCACGCCTTGCCGACCGCATTACCGCAGCATCTCACAGCAACAGGGAGCAATCAGGCGGCGTTTCAGGTGTAGGCGGAAACATTCTTGGCGGCTTGCTTGGAGGTGATCGCTCATTTTAATTAAGAATATACGAGGTGGGATTGTTTAGCAGAAAGCATTACCAGGCAACCGGTTCTCTTGGCCGTCTTGCATGGCGAAGGCTGTTGAAAAACCGCATGGCTGTGGCTTCGGTGGCAATCATTCTGCTTACGATCCTTATTTCAATTCTCGGTTACCTGGTCACTCCCGACAAAACGCCTTATGCTAACGATCAAAACCTTGTGCTCACGACCCGGAAACCAGGTTTTAGTGTAACCATGCTCAAGGTAAGAAAAAATGAGCCGGTTCCCCGAAGCAATTTATTATCGCTCATGATGTTTGGCCGGAAATCGGAATATCAGCAAATCCCTGTCACAGCTTACACTTTCACTGATTCTACCATTGCTGTCACCGAATATGAAGGCGAAGGGATAACAGGAAAACGGTCAACCTTTAACCTGGCTGACGTTGTTTACCCGGTTGCCGGAAAACCACTTTTCAACCAATCGAATGACAGGACAACCTTCACTACAATTAACGGAAAGAGGCTAAGTTTGACCTCTGCCGGCCTCAGGGACGAGATCCAAAAGCACAACCTGGTAAAAAAGAAGTACCTCCTCGGTACCGACCGCTACGGCCGCGATGTGCTCAGCCAGCTGATGATAGGCGCCCGTGTGAGCCTGTCGGTGGGTTTCATTTCGGTACTCATTTCACTTGTTGTAGGAATCTTTATGGGAGCCGTGGCAGGTTATTTCAGGGGATGGATCGATAACGTTATCATGTGGTTCATCAATGTAATATGGTCAGTGCCGACACTGTTGCTGGTCATTGTGATAACCTTCACGCTTGGAAAAGGTTTCTGGCAGGTTTTTATTGCCGTAGGGCTGACAATGTGGGTTGAAGTAGCGAGGGTTGTAAGAGGACAGTTTATCAGCCTTAGGGAGAAGGAATTTGTGGAAGCAGGCAAAGCGCTTGGATTCAGCAACAAAAGGATCATTTTCAGGCATATTTTACCCAACAGTATGGCCCCTGTCATCGTGATCTCTGCTGCTAATTTTGCTTCAGCGATCCTGCTTGAATCAGGACTGAGTTTTTTGGGAATAGGAGTGCAACCGCCCATGCCATCGTGGGGAACCATGATCAAGGAGAACTATGCTTACATCATTCTCGATTACGCTTACCTGGCCATTTTGCCGGGTATCGCCATCATGGTCATGGTATTGGCATTCATGCTGTTAGGGAATGCTTTGCGCGATGCACTCGATGTAAAAACTATTGGCTGACGCCCAGTCCCATTTTTGGTTTTTCCTGCTTTTTCTTCCTGAATTTTGAAGATTCATTGATGGTACAATCGGTCGGAGATGCTTTGCCGCAATCACCCTTTGCCAATGATATCCTGATTCCCATATAAAAATCGAGCCCTGTAAAATCAGAAAAACTGAAGAACCCTGCCGGATTCTCGCTGCCGATATAAAAACCCTTATATCGTAATGCGATCCCTATCCTCGGGTCATAAAAATTGAATAAACTTACCGGAAGGCTGATTGCAAAATCTTTGCCTTCGTAGCGAGGCACTATTGCCAGCAACGATTCGCGTATGACTGAATTTTGGTATAATTTCAATGGCATGACCGCCGTACCACTGACATACCAGTTTTTATAGAAATTATAATCACCCTGGATGCTTAATGCGGTAGGTAGTCCAAGGCTGAAACTGTTTCCTTTGATCAATGCTGATGAATCGCCGAGGAAATGATAACTCACTTCGCCCAGTGTTCTGTTCATGGTTGAGTAATGAAAACTGCTGAAATCCGGCCAGAATGTTGAACCATTATCTATGGTCATGTAGTAAGCGTTATCGTTGAACCTGATCCTGCCTATATCCAGAACCGACACCCCTATGCGGTAAAGGTATGGTGTATATGGCTGTGAACAAAGCGAATAGCGGTCCCAGTTCTGGTAACCTTTTACCTTCCGCTCGTACACAATTCCAAGGTCAAGCCCCAACCCTCTGCCTCTGAAAAGTGGTGAAGCCGCATAATTATCGGTCTCATAATCCATAGGTGTCGAAATACCTGCTTCACCATCCACCCTGTTCACCTGCAAGGTATCCAGATCCAACACAATGTAATCAAAGTAATCTACCGACGCGAACGCTCCTGCATAGCCTGCAAGATACCGCAGATTTAGACCTGCCGACCACTGGTTATAACCTTCACGATTGAAAATGTATGAATAATTCGCACCTATTTCGGCCCATGACAGTAAGGCTCCGGAAAAGAAATCAGGGTGAACAAAGTTTATATCCTGAAGCGGAGCATAATTGAAATCATCGTAAAGGAATTTAGCCACATCATAAGGCAATTTGGATGCTGATGCCACTGTTCTGAAGCCTGTGGTCACTCCAAAGGCATGACGATCGCGCACCAGCATGGCTGATGGCCCCATGACCCTTACGTTTCCATAGCCTTGCTTGTTCGTTGTATTATAGTAATCGTAGGTTGTTTTGTCATTCTCTCCATGCACCGGGAACTCAGGATTCTTTTGAAAGAACCTTGAAAACCTGTAAACACTGTCGTGAAGATAGAGGTAATTATTCTCGGCAAATACGTCGAATGTCATGATGTTAACATCGATATAACACCTTGAGGTAACGGTATTGGCCGGGTTTATCATCGAAGATGAAATCCCAGGTGAATTGCTGTTCATGATCCCCAGCATTTCCTGTGCAATCAGGAGATTTGTCGCACTTGTTATGTATATAAATAATACGGGGACGAGCAGCTTTTTGATCACGGTTCTCATTCTTCCGGCTTAATTAACCATGTTAAAAACAGTGTGTAAACAAGTCATTCATTTTACTGTTTATAAACGAAACCGGGTTATAAAAATTGCCCAGACCGGAGTCGTATACAATTTCTTTCATTTGGATAATCATTTAAATGTTTGTAATCTTGCATACCTGATCAGCCTTTTGCTTCCCGAAAACCATAAAACCATTCAGAATCATGGCAAAAAAAACTATGTGGTGGGTATTTGCTGTCCTCTTTACACTCTTTGTTGCAGAATATCAGAAACGAACCGGACCAACATATGAACTTCGGGGCAAAACTACTCTCAACAACCAGACCATCAAATACAAACTTATCAGATCAGCCGAGAACGACAAGGACGCTGAAATTAGCCTGAAGATAGCTGATACATCGGTGCAGGGCACAATCCGTTACAAACGTTACAAAAGCCATGATGAATGGATTGATGCCCCGATGGTTCGCCTGGATGATAGACTCATCTTCATGATGCCGAAACAACCGGCAGCCGGTAAAATGATGTACGAAATTGACCTTTTCAGCGGGCAGGAGCACGTGAAACTTGCCGATAAAGGTGACCAGCCTGTGGTTATGAGGTTTAAAGGCCGTGTTCCGCGCGGGATACTCGTTCCGCATATTATCTTAATGTTCCTTGGATTACTTTTCAGCACCCGTACAGCCATTGAAGCATTGATCAGGGGAAGAAATACTTACCAGTATTCGCTGGTCACATTACTGTTTCTGGTCATTGGCGGACTTATATTTGGCCCTATCGTTCAGAAATATGCGTTTGGCGCCTTCTGGACAGGCTGGCCATTTGGACACGATCTCACTGATAATAAGACCTTTGTGATGGTCCTGGTATGGGTAATAGCAGTATTTAAACTGAAAAAAGACCGTGCTAACAGGCTATGGCCACTTATCGCAGCCGTCAGTGTATTGGTCGTATTCCTGATTCCTCACAGCCTGCTGGGTTCAGAAATTGATTATACCAAAACCCCTCAACAGTAAATGCCTGTAACACTTATCATCATCGTTGCAACCACGCTGGTTTCAGTTTGGGCATTCAGCAATAACGACATATACAGGCGGCTGGCTTTCAATGCATATGACATCAAGCACTTCAGGAATGGCCACCGGTTTCTTTCCTATGCCCTTGTCCATGCCGACTGGATTCACCTGATGATTAACATGCTTGTGCTTTACTCATTCGGGAGAGCTGTGGAGTCATACTACAGTATGTTTTGGGGCACCAAAGGAGTGTTTTACTACCTGCTGCTCTATATTGGCGGCACAGTTATGTCCACAACCCCTGCCTATGCCAAACATAAAGATGATTACACCTATACAGCTGTGGGAGCTTCAGGAGCTGTTTCGGCTGTAGTATTTGCAAGTATCATCTTCGATCCGCTCAACAGGATATATCTTTTCATGATTCCGGTGGGGATTCCGGCCGTAATTTTCGGAGTGTTGTACCTTGCCTATTCATGGTATATGGCAAAACGAAATATTGATAACATAGGGCATGATGTTCACTTCTGGGGAGCAGTTTTCGGTTTTTTCTTCACAATTGCATTGAAACCTGCGCTGGCGCTCTATTTCTTCAACACAGTGAAAAGCCTGTTCGGCTGACGGGCATCAGTTTAACGATGGATCAGTGGGATGGTTAACCCAGAAGGCATAATGTTTTCCGAAAGAAAGCACCAATCGCCGCCACAACAAAGCTGGTGCTTTTGTCCAAACGTGCTGCATCTCAGCCTTGCGGACAATCCAGGCATTTTCTGATAGTTCGCGGTCGAGTTGTTTTGGGCTCCAGCCTGAATAACCAATATAGAAACGGATCTCACCTGGTTGCAAATTTCCTGAGAGTAAAAGTTCTTTAACTATTTCCAGGTCGCCGCCCCACCACAAACCATTAATCACCGGCACGCTGTTCCGAATGTCGTTGCCTCTTGTGTGCAGGTAATACAGATTGTCCATCATCACAGGACCACCCAAAAACACTCTTAAATCCTTTGAACCGAATTCCGTGGTGATTTCGTTGAGCTTTACCTCTGAGGGCTTGTTAACCACAAATCCGAAAGAGCCTTCAGCATTATGGTCCACTAGCAGCACCACCGACCGGGCAAAAAAACCATCGCTGAGCGAAGGTTTGCTGATAAGGATCTTGCCCCTGGCGGGTATGTCGTTATTGTCTGGCATTATCATGAAATGATGTCACAAAATTACAAAATGCAGGCAATCAAGATTGTCTTACATATTTTAAAAACTTCGCCGCATTCGTTGTATTGTAGTAAATTTGACCGCTTTTTAAACAGCTTTTGCTGCTTCCATCTGAAATAAAAGCCTGATGCTTAAGAAATCTGCCGGTCAGCTTAAATTTGAAGAACTGCGTTCTCAATACCCATACCTGGAGTATAAGGGTTATGAGGCTGTTGTTCAGGCCGGTAGCCTTAGAGTGATTTATAACTTCTCATTGTCAGGGAAACACGATTTTCATCCTTCATTCAACATACCGGCCCGAAAGTTTTTTGTTCGGACCATCGATGAGTCGATGCTCAAAACACCGGAGTTTGACTCGCTTATTTTGCATATCGGCATGATTGAGCTTGTAAGCTACTGGAAATCTGCCTGCCCGCCAAAAGTTCTTATAAGGCAGCACTCTCTCAATCAGCAGCAGGTAAACTGGTGGAAGAAAGTTTATTACAACGGGTTGGGAGAGTTCTTCTATACCAATGGAATTAGCACTACAATCAGTGATTTCATGGAAATTGAATCGGAAGGAAAGCCTGTCGAACATTTCGGCGTTCAGCTTTCCGATTCGGTGATTGTGCCCGTTGGCGGCGGCAAGGACTCGATTGTAACGCTGGAGATGCTCCGTAACGAATTCAGCATCAGGCCTTTTATACTCAATCCAAGGGGCGCCACCCTCGAAACCGTTTTTACAGCAAAATTTGGCAGGAACGATATTATTGAAGTCAACCGGACCATCGACCCGGAGTTGCTCCGCCTCAACGAACAGGGGTATCTCAACGGTCATACGCCATTTTCGGCCATGCTGGCTTTTTACTCATTGCTGGTCTCATGGCTCAGTGGCATCCGAAATATAGCCCTTAGCAACGAGTCGAGCGCCAACGAAAGCACAGTGAAAGGTGTCAACGTAAATCACCAGTACTCAAAGTCTTACGAATTTGAAAAGGACTTCAGGGAATACACCGCTTCATATTTGTCGGCTGATTTCAACTATTTCAGTTTCCTGCGCCCGCTGAATGAGCTGCAGATTGCAGGATTATTTGCTGATCAGGTCCGTTATTACCCTGTGTTTAAAAGTTGTAACGTTGGCAGTAAGACTGACACCTGGTGCGGAAGTTGCGCCAAGTGCCTGTTTGCGTGGATTATTCTGAGTCCCTTTATACCACCTGACGAACTGGTGCATATTTTCGGAAAGAATCTGTATGAAGACCCCCAATTGATCGGCTTTCTCAAGCAGCTAACCGGTGTTGACGACGTGAAACCTTTCGAATGCGTAGGCACCATCGATGAAGTGAACGCTGCACTCATGATGTACATCAGGAAATTGAGGGGAAAATGGCCGGTACTTCCTGATTATTACAGCAATACGAACAAATTTAACGAATACGGTTCCTTTCACACCGAATCGCTGCTGAAGCAGTTCAATGAGGAACATTTCCTGGAAAAGGAATTTCTGGATATCATCCAACGGCGGTTATCATGCAAGAATTGGTAAAAAAACTCATCGAAGGCAAGAAGGTCATAATCGCCGGGTTTGGAAGAGAAGGGCGCTCAACATACCGATTCCTGCGAGGATTTCTTCCTTATTACCCATTGGCCATCGCCGACATCAACGACAAGGTTAAGTCTGACGAATTGTTAAAGGATTATCATAACGTGCAGGTTATCACGGGGAAGAACTACCTGGCAAACCTTAATGATTTCGACCTGGTTTTCAAAACTCCCGGCATACCGTCGTTCGCTTTGCCTGCTGGTATTGACCTGGCCAAGGTCACGTCACAAACTGACCTGTTCCTGCGGCTTTTCAGCCGGCAGGCCATCGGTATCACCGGCACCAAAGGCAAGAGCACAACATCAAGCCTTGTTCATCACGTACTGGCAACAAGTGGCCGGCAAACCGTTTTTGCCGGAAATATCGGTACTCCCCTGCTTGATGTTATGCCGCAGATAACGCCTGATACTACAATTGTGATGGAGCTATCGTCACATCAGCTTGAATACCTGTCAGTGTCACCGCACATCTCAATCCTGCTTAATATTTACCAGGAGCATCTCGACCATTACAACAACTACGAAGACTACCAAAAAGCCAAATTCAACATAGGCAAATTCCAGGGCAACGAAGATTTTTTTCTGTACAACTTCGATAATGCTCTGATTAAGAAACACTTATCGGAGTGTAAAAGATGCAGCCACAAAGCCATTCCATTCACCCTCGGCCCGGTTGACGGTGATGGCATTTTCTATAAGGACGGCAAGGTTTGGTTTCGAACAGCCGGTAACAAGATGGTGATTTTCGATGACAGCGAAGGGCATCTGTTGAAAGGTGACCATAACCTTCTGAATATCATGGCTGCTGCGGGCGCCTGCGCGTTGGCCGGGGTCAACCCTACAAGTATCACACGGGCTGTACGCACCTTTAACGGGCTGGAACACCGGATAGAATATGTAGGAAGGTTTCATGACATTAAATTTTATAATGACTCGATTGCGACCATTCCCGAAGCAAGCATTGAAGCAGTAAAAACGCTTAAGATTGTCGATACGCTCATTCTGGGTGGTTTTGACCGCGGAATCGACTACTATATTCTTTACCCGTTTATCCGGCAAAGCAGTCTGAATAACCTGATTTTTGTCGGGGAGGCAGGCAGGCGCATGAAGGAAGAGTTTGAAAAGTCCGGAACTGCAGGAAAGTCAGTTTACATGGCGCGCGACTATGCCGAAGTGGTTGACAAAGCTTTCTCAGTCACCGGGGAAGGAAAGATATGCCTGCTTTCGCCGGCAGCAGCCAGTTATGATATGTTCAGGAACTTTGAAGAAAGAGGAACGGTTTATAAAAAGCTGATCAGAGAATACAGGAAATAAAAAACCGGGCATAACCCGGTTTTTTCAGTTTTTTTATTCCCTGTTTCGGGAAAGATTTCTTAAGCCAATTAAACTTTATCTTCCGGAGTTTCTTTAGTTTTTTTCGGAGCCTTCTTCACAGGTTTCTTTTCAGTTTCCTGTTCTGCCGGTTCGCTCACTTCCGCTTTCTTAACTTTAGCTTTAACAGGTTTTTCAACTGCTGGTGCAGGTGCCGGCTTCTCCACTTCCTCAACCTGTGCTGCAATTTTAACTTTTTCAACTTTTTCCTTTACAGGAAGAACATCTTCCGGTTTCGGAACGAATGCTTGCTTTGGGCGTCTGCGTTTACCGAATGTCCCGATATGGATTTTACCGCGGCGCGATTTTTTATCTCCTTTTCCCATAGTTAGAATGAATTAATTATCAGGATTGTAAAATTAGGAAATTAGTTTACTTAACGGTTCTTTTTGAAGATTTTTCAGTCTTTTCCAGGAAATTCTTTTCAATCAATGCGCTGTTTCTGATTGAATACCGCATCCAGTTTAGCTTTACATCCAGCATTTCATCTTCAGTAAGATGCCACTGAATATCTGACTGGCGCATTTTTTCCGAAAGGTGAAACAGGCTCAGCGCTGCTGAAACGGAAATATTGAAGCTCTCGGTAAATCCATACATTGGAATTTTCACAAACTCATCAGCCATGCTTAAGGCCAGTTCAGAAAGTCCTTCCTTTTCAGTGCCGAAAATCAGTGCAAACTTTCCTTTTGTCACGTCAAACTCTGTGAGCGTGGTATCATTGGTGTGGGGCGTTGTGGCAACAATCCTGTAACCGGCTTTTTTCAGGTCTCCCAGACAACCGGATGTATTGTTTTGTGATGAATTATACCTTTGAACCGACAACCAGTTCGATGATCCCATGGTCACCTCAGGATTGAGGTTGTACTCATACCGGTTTTCAATAATATGAACATCCTGAATACCAAAGCAATCGCAGGTTCGTAATACGGCACTGGCATTATGCGACTGGTAAATATCCTCGAGCACAACTGTTATGTAGCGGGTCCTGTTGGCTATCACCCTGTCAAACAAGCTGTTGCGTTCAGGTGTCATAAAGCCGGGCAGATATTCAGCAAGCGCTTTCTTCGTTTCCAGGTTCATGATGCAGTTACTCATAATCATCGTAGGCTGCTGCCTTCTGAACGGGTTGGGTAAACCACTGCTGCAGGTTTACTGATTTGCAGAGCGCCGGAGTATAGAATTCGTAATCAGGAATGTTTTTTTCTTCCAGCAGGTTAACCTGCCATTCATTGTTTCCAACGGAAGTGTACATGATCCTCCGCAAAGGAAACCCGGCAGAAAGCAGTTCTTTGTAAGGTTTTGACGTCATCAGCTTTACATCGCCTTCACGGAGCGATAGAGCAGCCATGAATTCAAAATATCCTGCCCAGTTAAAATCAGAATCCATTTTCAGCGCCGGGGCAATCCAAACCTCCTCCACTCTCAGCCCGTTAACCGATACAGCATATTTGTCAGTGTCGTAGGTCACCATTTTGAAATCGGTTTTTGTATCGTTGATTGTTACGCTGTCTCCAGTTTGTGCAGGAATTGTTCCTTCCCGACTAATCTGCCGGGTATATTCTTCTTTCCACTGATTCCGCTCATTTTCAGGTACACTTTTCAACAGCTCACCAAGCCGCTGGGTCATCATGCTTCTTTTGAACGAAATGTATGCATCCAGCGTGGTTTTGCAATAAGTAAGTTTATCGATGTTTATGAGGATGAGGCTTTTGGCATTCAGATCGAAGATGTAGATAAAATCATGCATTTCATATTTCACCTTATTGTTCTCGATAAAGAACCGCTGAGGCATTGTTCGGCCTTCGCTGTCGATATAAGTGCCTGTTAGTATCCAGCCCGCCATAGCAGTCTTGTTCAGAAATAAAAACAAAACAACGAAGCTGACTAGCCACATCATTTTGCGGAAAAATAAGCAGTATCTCATTGTTTTCGGTGAAGGCATCGGGTTATTTGTTAAAATCGGGATGGAAAGTGTTGGTAAAAAAACAAATGACGTTTTCCAGATTCGGAAAAAAGGGCTACTTTTGCGCCTCAAAATTAAGAAATATGGCTAAGAAGACAGATACTACCGAGGACAAAATACATGTAGTAGAAGATGCTCTGAGTAAATCGGAACAGTTTATTGAAAAAAACCAGAAAATCCTCACCATCGTTATTGGTGCGCTGATTCTGATTGCGCTGGCAATTTTTGCATTTCGCACCCTATATCTTGCCCCGCGTGAAAAAGAATCGCAGGCTCAGATGTTTCAGGCTCAGAGGTATTTTGAACAGGATTCACTCAACAAAGCCCTTAACGGCGATGGAAACAATCCCGGATTCCTTGATATTATCGACGATTTTGGCATGACCAAAGCAGCCAACCTGTCAAAGTACTATGCCGGCATTATCTACCTGAAACAAGGCAAATTTGAAGATGCAATTACCTACCTGAAGAAATTCAAGAGCGATGACGAATTTGTCGGTTCAATGGCTCTTGGCGGAATTGCGGATGCTTACATGGAACTTGGTGACAAGGAAAAAGCCCTCGACTATTACCTGAAAGCAGCCGATAACAAGGATAATGAGCTCACTACTCCGCTCTACCTGATGCGCGCTGCCTGGACATATGAAGACCTGGGCAAATTTGATAAAGCTGTTGAGTTGTACAATAAGATTAAAACCGGCTATTACCGCAGCAACGAAGCCCGTGATATTGAGAAATACATTGAACGCGCTTCTGCCCAGGTAAAAAAATAGCCACCTAAACCTAATCATGAGAAATACCTGGATTCACATTCAGGTATTTTTTATTTTAGCGGAAACTGTTTTATGGACAAAGAGATTCGCATCGTGTATATGGGAACGCCGCAATTTGCGGTTGAACCGTTAAAAGCCATTCTTGCACAAGGTTACGATGTGGCTGCTGTGGTAACATCTCCTGACAAGCCTGCCGGCCGCGGATTGCAACTTCAGCAGTCGGCTGTAAAACAGTTTGCCGTGGCCAACGGACTTCCTGTTCTGCAGCCACTCAGTTTAAAAGATCCTCTATTTATTGAGCAGTTAAGATCGTTGAAGGCAAATCTCCAGGTTGTGGTGGCATTCCGTATGTTGCCGGAAGTGGTTTGGACCATGCCGGAACTGGGCACATTCAACCTTCATGCATCGCTGCTCCCGCAATACCGCGGAGCTGCACCCATCAATCATGCCATCATCAACGGCGAAAAGGAGACCGGTATTACAACATTCATGCTCAAACATGAGATTGATACCGGCGACATCCTGATGTCGGAAAAGTATCCAATCTATCCTGATGATACTGCCGGTGATCTACATGACAGGCTGATGGTTGCAGGTGCCGGACTGGTGATAAGGACCATTGAAGGCATACAAAACGGAAGCCTGAAGCCTTTGGTTCAGTCATTTGCAGAAAAACCAGGCGAAATTTTAAAAACAGCGCCCAAGATTTTGAAGGAGCATTGCCTGATTGATTGGGACAAGCCCGCTGAGGTCGTCAGAAACCTTATCAGGGGACTTTCACCCGTTCCCGGGGCATTCACCCTCCTCGAATCGCCAGCGGGTGTTAAAATGAATTTAAAAGCATTTAAAGCGCATACCGAAAGCAGCCCGATATCTGCACATCCTGGTACTATCCAAACCGATTCGGTCAAAGAGCTGAAAATTTCCTGCCGCGATGCCTGGCTTATGCTCGATGAACTGCAACTTCAAGGAAAAAAAAGAATGAAAACCGATGAATTACTCAGGGGATTCAGGATTGACAACAGTTGGAAAACCTGTGATTTTATTGAAAAAATTGGCTGACAGCAGCCTTAAAGTGTCTGAAATCAAGGGGATTTATTAACAAAGATGTCAGTTTATCAACATTTTCAAGGGTTTCAGAAAACAAAACGTATTAAACAGTTGTTTTTAGTGTATCTTTGTTAATACTAAACGCTTTAAACCAATTATTCATTAAAACCTCGCAAAAATGAACAAAGCAGAATTAATTGAAGCAATGGCCGGTGAAGCCGGTATGACCAAAGCCGATGCAAAAAGGGCACTGGATGCTTTTCTTGCTGCTACAAACAAAGCCCTGAAAAAAGGTGACAGGGTTGCTCTCGTTGGATTTGGCTCTTTCTCGGTAGCAAAACGCGCTGCCCGCAAAGGACGTAATCCTCAGACCGGTAAAGAAATCAAGATCGCTGCTAAGAAAGTAGTAAAATTCAAGGCCGGCGCCGACCTGGTTAAAACGATCAAATAATTCCATTTGACCAGAAAGAAGAGGCTGTCTCCCGTGAGATGGCCTCTTTTTTTGTTACAAGTTTAATGTTTAATGTTTGAAGTTGCTGAGGCCAGGAAAGCAAGATGATCTCGTTGTAAAGTGTTCAGACATTTCATGCGTACCCCTCTGGGTCTAACCTGGAAACAGGTTTCAGAGACTTCGCTGCCATACAAACCTGTATGGTAACAGGGCATCTTCCCCGGCGTAATCAACCCCAATCCTTGCAGTGATTGATATTTCCTCCATGGGAACCTTTATGCCTTCATCCTCAAGCCAAATAGTGTCTTTCTCCTTCGTTCCCGGTACATTGCACAAATCCAAACCCGTATGCGAATAGTGTATGCCAAGCAATTTTGAAACATTTCCCGGGCCAATTCCCGATTTTGGTTTAAGTTTCTTTCCCAAACGCTTTTCAATCAGCACATTATCACCTACCGGAATAATACCCCGGATGAGCACCGCATGCGGCACGTCAGCTGTGTTGGTTACAATATTAAACAGTGAATGAATGCCATAGCAGAGATACACATATGCCGTTCCGCCCTGCCAATACATTATTTCAGTCCTGGCAGTCCTCCGCCCCCCGAACGCGTGCGAAGCTCGGTCGGCTATCCCGGCATACGCTTCCGTTTCCACGATGATACCAGATGAAATTTCACCATTTATCATCGAACAAAGCTTCTTTCCCAGCAAGTCACGTGCTATCTGAACAACGTTATCACCAGTATAAAAGTCGCGAGGTATTATCACTTATCATCCTGATTTTATAACACTTATAAACTTAATGAGATTTGAGGGAATAGTGACCCAAATCGTCTGCATCAATCACCTGGTTATCGGCCATCAAACGCAGCACCTTCAGCAATTTATCTTCCTTTATTCCTCTGACAACCGAAAAGATATCGTTCAAACCGGCTGGTTTGTTTCCAAGTATCTCAAGTACAACCATCTCGATTTTACTATATTCGGCAGTTGAAATCTCTGTTCGTGCCTTTTCTATGCATGTATCGCAAATTCCGCAGCGCGGAGAGTTCTTTTCGCCGAAATATTCCAGCAACGTCTGACTCCGGCATGCCAATGGCGACGAAACAAACCTGATAACATCCTCGAGCCTTCGCGCAGCATCTTTTTTTCGGTTATAATACGCCTCATTCGAAAAGCCAATATCATCGGAAGCCATTCGTTCACAAGTAAATACAAGCTGGGAACCTTTGCGCTGGGGTATGTATTCCAGAACGCGCAATTGGTGCAGTCGTTTCAGTTTGCCGGTTATATCATGTGTTTGCAGGTTCAGTTTCCGGGCAATATCAGGTTCACTCAAGGGTACAAAATTTGAGAAAACACCTGAAAATGAACGAAGAATCACCTTGATAAGTTTGTCAAATTCCTCATGTTCAACCTGGAAACGATAAAGGTCCTCTTTCCCGGCCAGGAACATCACTTTTGACATATTTTCAAAAGCATCATCAACGGCTACAAGTCCTTCCCTCTCAAGAATTTTAAGTGAGGAAAACACTGTGAGTGGCTTCAGTTTATATGACGAACAGAAATCGTTAAGGTCAAAATCGAAAACGATATCACGGCCACTGCCTACGGCCACCTGGTAGTAATTTCCTATTGACTGGTACACTTTGCGAATGAACTCAGGATCGGGCCACGACATCTCGAACATGTGCCGGGCATCGAGTATATCTGCCTGGTTATGAATGAGAACCGCGTATGACTTCTTGCCGTCGCGCCCGCCTCTGCCGGCTTCCTGGAAATAGGCCTCCAGCGTATCGGGCAAATCGAAATGAACCACAAACCTCACATTTGGCTTATCAATGCCCATCCCGAAAGCATTTGTCGCCACCATCACCCGCTGTTCCTCTCTCATCCATGCGCGCTGACGCAGGTTACGGGTAGCCGTATCGAGGCCTGCGTGATAAAATGTTGCGGGTATGTTATTCGAAATCAGGTATTCTGCTATCTCTTTGGTTAGCCTCCGGTTACGCACATATACAATTCCGGGGCCCTTCACCGAGTTGCATACCCTGAGCAATTTCCCGAATTTATCTTCTTCGCGGGCTACAACATATGCCAGGTTAGGTCTTGAAAACGATTTCTGCAGAACGTTTTGCTTTTTGAAGTTAAGCTTCTGCTGGATATCCTTAACAACCTGGGGAACTGCCGTAGCTGTAAGCGCCAGCACAGGCGTTTCGGGAAAATACGGCCTGATGTCGGCAATTTTGAGGTACGGGGGCCTGAAATCATATCCCCATTGTGAAATGCAGTGTGCCTCGTCCACAGCCAGGATGCTCACCTTCAGAAACCGCGCAATTTCGGCAAATTTCCGGGTAGTGAGCCTTTCGGGTGAAACATATAGGAATTTTATACTCCCGCTCACACCAAGGTCAAATGCGATATCGATCTCGTGCCTGCTCAACCCTGAATGCACAGCAATAGCAGGAATATTCCGGGCTTGCAGGTGTTCTACCTGGTCAATCATAAGGGCGACCAGGGGTGTGATAACAATACACAAGCCATCGAGACAGAGCGCCGGTACCTGGAAACATATTGACTTGCCTCCGCCTGTTGGCAAAAGCGCCAGTGTATCGTGGCCGGTAAGTACCGACATGACGATTTCTTCCTGCAAAGGCCTGAACGAATCATAGCCCCAGTATTGTTTAAGTATCTCGCGGGGATTGGCTGGCATGGTGCGAAGGTAGGGAATGTTAGCAGGATAAAGTTTGAAAGTTTGATCCTTCGGCAAGCTCAGGGTAAAAGTTTGAGAGTTTAGGGCTATCCTGGCACCTGGTCCCGATAGCTATCGGGACTGGCACCTGGCACAATTCATAGTTGTTAAATAGGTTGCCCCATTAGCTTTTGGCATCAGCACCAGGACCAGAACTGGTTAAAAGTCGGGTTTTGTTTTTTGTAAATAATTGGGTATCGGGATTATTGTGGTCAAAGATTGAATGAAACAGTGAGTCCATAAACCGGAACTATTTGAATTTCAGCCCAATTTTGCATCGGAATACACGAGATACCAGGACGAATTTGCGGGTTACCCAAGGCTTTTCTCACCTTTGATATCCTTACACTTTGTATGGTAATCTCCGTGACACCGGCAGGCACTAATCCAACAACAGAAATGACCAGCAATGAAGCTCCCAGGGCTGATACCATGCCGCTTCCTTCATCATTTCCTGATTTATTTGCTTTATAAATAAGCAAAGCGCCACCGGCTGCTGCTGCCGGCACAACCACTGAATATGTAATAATGGTTTTTCGCCTTTGATCCTGCAGATATCGCAAACCCATTTCCAGCTGCTGCTTACTAAGATCGTCAGGAGAATGAACCCCAAATTGCTTGTAGTACCATTGAGCATCAGTACTTTGCAGAAATCCCAGAGTCAGGAACAACAGGAGTAACAGCTTTTTCATCATCAGAACCAATTTTGAATAAAACTACAATTTAATCGCAATAACCTGACTGTTGTTCAAACTTTTAGGCTGCATCATGCTAAAATTTCAGCTTTCTAAATCCGAAGCAATTAACCTCCTCACACCGTATCTTTCACTCCTCCAACACACTCAAGTGCTCATTAACTTTAAACTTTAAACCACAAACTTTATACTTTAAACTTCATCTCTCTTAACTTTGCCACATGAGAATCTTCCTCGTAGGATATATGGGTTGCGGCAAGACAACACTGGGCAAGAGCCTTTCGGATCAGCTCGGATATAACTACGCCGATCTTGACACTAACTTTGAGGAACGTTATAAAATCAGTGTTGCCGATTTCTTCTCCAGATATGGGGAACCTTTGTTCAGGCAGATTGAACAAAAACTATTACATGGATACCTGGCTTACGACGACCTGGTAATATCAACCGGAGGAGGCACAGCCTGTTATTTCGACAACATGGAATTCATGCTTCAACACGGCATCACCGTTTATCTTTTGATGAATCCCGAACAACTTGCAGCAAGGCTTTCAGTGTCAGGAAGGAAGCGCCCGCTGCTTCAATTAAAGCAAGGAGAAGAACTGGTGAATCATATCTCCGGTCACCTCGCTCAACGGGAAGTTTTTTACAGGAAATCTCATATTATTTACGACGGGACGAATCCAAGCGCCGGCGATCTGGCAGAAATGATCCGCAACCATGCCCTTTTAATCCCTTAGTTTCAGCAGGGCAACATTCTCAACATGATGGGTATGCGGGAACATATCCACCGGTTGCACAGCTTCAACAGTATATTTTTCTGTGAGCATGGCTATATCTCTTGCCTGGGTGGCCGGATTACAGCTTACATAAACGATTTTCGGCGAACCAATAGCCAGCAGTTGATCGATCACCTTTGGGTGCATTCCCGATCTCGGCGGATCAGTAATAATTACATCGGGCCGCCCGTTCTCCCTGACAAATTCATCGTTAAGCAGTTTGGCCAGGTCACCGGCATAAAATACTGTATTGTTTATACCATTGTAATCCGAATTCACGTGAGCATCTTCTATAGCTGACTCAACATACTCAATACCAATGACTTTCTTAACTGATTTAGCAACAAAATTCGAGATTGTGCCTGTGCCGCAATAAAGATCATAAACCAGTTCATCACCCCTGAAACCGGCAAAATCATAGGCTGTTTTATAAAGATAGTAAGCCTGCAACGGATTAGTCTGGTAGAATGACACAGGGCCGATCTTGAAACGTAACCGTGGCCCGCCATGAGGATCGGGCATCTCTTCAATAATGTAGGAATCACCCTTCCAAAGATGCACATGCAGGTCAGTGATTACATCGTTTTTCTTGGTATTGAGAACATACATAAGCGAAGTAATCTCAGGGAACTCTTGATGGAGAAAATCAAGTACAAGTTTCATTTCTTCGTCGAATTCCGGCCTTGCAAAAACCACGATCACCATCAGGCCACCTGTGATTGTACTTCGGATAATCAGGTTACGGAGGAACCCCTCGTGAATGCGGGTATTGTAAAAAATAAGGCTGTTTTCAAGAGCAAACTTCTTCAATGCCAGTCTTATACGGTTCGAAGGTTCGGGTTGCAGGTAGCATTGTTCGATGTCGAGAATGCGGTCGAAAAGCTGGGGCAGGTGAAAACCCAGCCCGTTCATCTGCCTTGCTTCGGGGCTTTTTTGCATGTCCTCATCGGTAAGCCAGCGCCTGTCGGAAAATGTAAATTCGAGCTTATTGCGGTAGAAGATGGTGTTTTCAGACGCAATTATCGGCTTAACTTCTGGAAATTGAAACCGCCCGATACGGGTAAAATTATCAGTTACCTGTTTCTGCTTGTATTTCAACTGATCGCTGTATGGCATGTTCTGCCACTTGCAGCCTCCGCAAATACCAAAGTGCCGGCAAAAAGGTTCCGTCCGGGCTGGCGAGTATGAATGGAATTTTACTGCTTTCCCTTCCAGAAAATTCTTTTTACGGCTGACAACCTGAATATCAACTACATCGCCAGGAATAACATAAGGTACAAATACTACCATGTCATCAACCCTGGCTACCGCTTTGCCCTCAGAACCGGCATCAAGGATTGTAACATGTTCAAGAAAAGGAAGAGGTTTTTTGCGCATTAAATTACGGCTGCTAATTATGGGAACTATATTATTTGGTTTGTTCAGATTTGAGATTCAGACTGCCTTTTTGAGAAATGTCTTGAATCACCCCATTCGCCGTAGCCAACCATGCAACCGGCACTATGAATCTGATTTTCAAGGTTTCGTATTGAATCCTCTACTTGTTCGTTGGTTCCGGGTTTGTTTTCGTAGAGAAGGTAACCTTCCCGGTATTTCAACGGCGTAAGATTGGGCATAATAATGTTGGCTCCAGCCCTTAGCGCTTTTTCACGGCCGTCCTTTGCCAGCGTCTGCATGGCTGTGGTCGCCGCAATATTCACATCTTTCATGGTAATGCGCAGCAGTGCAACCATTTTCAGCGATAACAGCAACCTGTCTTCTTTTGGCATCAGCAGGTCACGATGCTTGTACAACGGGGTTTCGGCATGCTCTATATAAGGCCCCATTCCGGCCATATCAATATCATGTTCTTTGAAAAACTGCAGGTCTTCGGCAAGGTCCTCACTGGTTTGAAAGGGCAAGCCAATCATCACTCCTGATCCCACATTGTAGCCGACTTTACGAAGCAACGAAAGAGCTTCGAGCCGCTGGTCGTAGTCGTGACGGGCATCCTGTGGGTGGATTTTGTAATACAATTCACGATTTGAAGTCTCAATGCGCAACAGGTACCGGTGCGCTCCCGCTTCAAACCAACGTCGGTAAGTCTCTTCCGTTTGTTCACCCATCGAGAGTGTGATTCCCAGCCTGTCTCCCGAAAGGGTTTTTATCTTCTTCAATAGGGTTTCAACGTATGCAATGAACCTCTTATCGATTCGTTCACCCGACTGCATTACTATTGACCCAAAACCATTGTCGAAAGCATAACGGGCAGCCTCAAGTACCTCGGGCTCTGTTACCACGTATCGCACAGGGTTTCTGTTTCCACGCCTTATACCACAGTAGTAACAGTTCTTTGAACAAATGTTCGAAAGCTCAATCAGCCCGCGGAAAAACACTTTATTGCCTACAAACTTTTCTTTGATTTCAGCGGCTTTCTGAAAAATCAGCTCCGAATCTTCAGTACCGGCATTCAGCAACGTTACCAGGTTTTCTTTGGTGTACAGTTCCGATTCCAGTATTTCACTAACCCTTGACGGCATGGTTATGCATTTGCCTGCAAAGGTAAGCTTTCCGGTTATATGAAACGGTGCGGCAGAGAGCAGCGACAGCGACTTCCTTAAGAATCTTATACATTGAAATTCAATCAGTACCTTAATGAATTCGTATCTTTGATTGATAAAACATAAAGCATGTTGAAGATATTTTCGACCGAGCAAGTCAGGAACGCTGACGCATATACCATTGCCAATGAACCAATTGCTTCAACCGACCTGATGGAGCGTGCAGCCACAGCCTGTTATGAGAGGATAAAAGCCGGACTGAATAAGGACTTTAAGCGGGTATTGATATATTGCGGGCCAGGCAACAACGGCGGCGACGGACTGGCAATAGCAAGAATGCTTTGGAGAGACGGAACCGATGTGGTGGCTGTTGTTGATGCAGAAGCTGAACCAACTCCTGATAACAGCATTAACCTTGAAAGATACCAGAAATCAGGCGGTATAACAGCCACACTTTCCGAAAAGCCTGCCATCACTACTGATGATCTTGTGATAGATGCGATATTTGGTTCAGGGTTATCGAAACCTGTCAAAGGGAAATGGGCTGACATCATCGCTGAGATCAATGAAAGCAAAACGATAGTTGTATCCATCGACATTCCATCCGGTTTGTTTGCCGACAAGCCTTCCGACCCCGGAGCCGGAGCCATTGTGAAGGCTGATCATACCCTTAGCCTGCAGTTCCCGAAACTGGCTTTTATGTTTGCCGAAAACGACGAATTCGCCGGCCTCTGGGAAGTGATCGACATAGGGTTGCACAAAGGCTTAATTGAATCAGAAAAGTCAAAGGATTTCATGGTGACCTTAGACGATATCAGGCTGATAGTGAAGCCGAGGAAAAAGTTTTCGCATAAAGGTTCATATGGCCATGCATTGCTTATAACCGGCAGCCAGGGAAAAACAGGAGCTGCGGTGCTGGCATCGAGAGCCTGCCTTCGGTCAGGAGCCGGGTTGGTAACTGCTCATGTGCCTTCGGGCAGTGCAGGCATTTTACAAACCGCCGTGCCCGAAGCAATGGTTTCGGCTGACATCTGGGAAGATGCTTTCACCACTTTGCCGCAACTCGACCGCTACACTGCTATCGGCTGCGGACCTGGTGTTGGTTTAGCTGCGAAATCCCAGAATGCTTTGAAACTGCTCATCCAGGAAACACAGGTTCCTCTTATTCTTGATGCAGATGCGCTGAATATCCTCTCGGAAAACAAGACGTGGCTCGGCTTTTTGCCACAAGGCACAATTCTCACACCTCACCCGAAAGAATTTGAAAGGCTGGCAGGAAAAATTGTCAATAGCTTCGACCGGCTTGAAGTGTTGCGTAAATTTTCGGCCAGGTTTCGATGCTATGTTGTGCTGAAAGGTGCTAATACAGTGATAGCAACACCCCGGGGTGATTGCTATTTCAACCCGACAGGTAATCCCGGCATGGCAACCGGCGGAAGTGGTGATGTGCTGACAGGTATCATTACGGGACTCGCCGCGCAAGGTTACTCGCAACTGGAATCGTGCCTTCTCGGTGTTTACCTGCACGGGCTGGCAGGCGATATTGCGGCTTCAAAATCAGGCTGCGAGGCGCTGATTGCCGGCGATATTATCGAAAAAATGGGGAAAGCCTGGAAAATACTCCATGGCGAAAGAAAACATAACTAATTATCAGGCAACCAGTTCCTTTTCTATTTCATCATCCGACCGCAGATTGTGAATAATGAATTTCTGCCGGTCGGGCGTGTTTTTACCCATGTAATACGAGAGCACCTTGTGAATATCTCCTGAATGCTTCAGTATCACAGGGTCAAGGCGCATATTCTGATCTATGAAATGCTTGAATTCATCAGGTGAAATCTCTCCCAGCCCCTTAAAACGGGTAATCTCAGGGTTCGGGCCAAGTTCTGCAATGGCTTTCACACGTTCCTCTTCCGAATAGCAATAAATCGTTTTTTTCTTATTCCTTACCCTGAAAAGCGGGGTTTGAAGGATATAAATATGCCCAGCTTTTACGAGGTCAGGGAAGAACTGAAGGAAAAACGTAAGAAGCAGAAGCCTGATGTGCATACCATCCACGTCAGCATCTGTTGCAACGACTATGTAATTATAACGAAGGTTTTCAAGGTCATCTTCAATATTCAGTGCGGCCTGCAGCAGGTTAAATTCTTCATTTTCATAAACCACCTTCTTACTCATTCCGAAGCAGTTAAGCGGTTTTCCCCTGAGGCTGAAAACTGCCTGGGTATTCACATCACGGCTTTTGGTAATCGAGCCGCTGGCCGAATCGCCTTCGGTGATAAACAGGGTGGTTTCGAGGCGGCGTTCATCGTTGCTGTTATAATGAACCCTGCAGTCGCGAAGTTTCTTGTTGTGTAGGCTTACTTTTTTAACACTCTCCCTGGCCAGTTTCTTGATATTGGCCATCTCTTTCCGCTCTTTCTCGTTCTGCAATATTTTGCGATACAGCGCTTCAGCCGTTTCGCTGTTCATGTGCAGGTAATTATCGAGCTTCTTTTTGAGGATATCGTTTACGAACTTATTGATGGTAACCCCTCCCGGCTCCATATACTGTGAACCAAGCTTGGTCTTGGTCTGCGATTCAAATACCGGTTCGTTTACTTTCACGCTTACCGCAGCTATTATTGAGGAGCGGATATCGCCGGGTTCGAAATCTTTGCCGTAAAATTCACGGATGGTTTTCACAATGGCTTCGCGGAAAGCAGAAAGATGCGTGCCTCCCTGCGTTGTGTGCTGCCCGTTTACGAATGAGTAATACTCCTCCCCTGACTGTCGGCTGCTGTGAGTAAAGGCGCACTCAAAGTCCTCGTCCTTGATGTGTATGATAGGAAACAGCAACGGATTGCCGTTAATCGCCCTTTCGAGCATATCCAGAAGGCCGTTCTTAGCCTGGAAACGCTGGCCGTTGAAGTTGATAATGAGCCCAGTATTGAGATAGCAATAGTTCCACAGCATCTGCTCAATGTACTCGGGAATATAGTGGTAATTGCCAAAAAGCAACTGGTCGGGGACGAATGTTATCAATGTTCCGTTGCGCTGGTCACTCAGTTCCTCGGGTGAATCCGAAACAAGGTCACCTTTCTGAAAATCAGCCGATTTCACCTTGCCATCCCTGAAAGATTGAGCTTTAAATTGACTGGATAAAGCATTGACTGCTTTGGACCCAACACCATTCAAACCAACGGCTTTCTTAAATACTTTGCTGTCGTATTTGGCGCCGGTGTTGATCTGTGAAACGCAGGCAACAAGTTTCCCCAGCGGAATACCCCGGCCGTAATCGCGCACAGTCACCGTGTGCTCCCTGATGGTCACATCGATGGAACGCCCATGCCCCATCATGTACTCATCGATAGAATTATCGATAATTTCTTTTAAAAGAACATAGATACCATCGTCGTGCGACGAACCGTCACCAAGCTTACCGATATACATACCCGGGCGATGCCGGATGTGCTCGTTCCACTTCAGCGATTTAACGCTGTCTTCATTATATTGCTCGACTGTATCAACCATTGCCCGGCAAAAATAGCGGTTTGAAAAACATCTTAAACACCCGTTAAATAAGAGTTATCACCTGAGTTATGCACAGGTTCAGTTGAGAATTGATCCCGATAGCTATCGGGATTGAAAATTGAAAATTAGCATCAACCATTTCGGTTATTATTCCGGGTTCAATATGCTAAACTTTTTAGATAAATGACGAATATAATATTGATCATAGCTGATCTATGCAATAAATAATTGCTCTTCAATGACATGATTTCACATCATTGCCTGAATATCCAGATACCTTTAAAATCAGCAGTAAGCTTATTGAGTTTCTTTTGAGCTTCGTCACGGGTGGTATATTCTCCAATGGTTACCCGGAATACATTCTCACTGGTAAGGATGGCTGCATCTTTGTGACCTTTAGCCCTGAGTTCTTCAACCCGCTGAATAGCCTGTTCCTCGCTGCGGAAGCTGCCAATGACAAGGTAAAACTGACCTGTTTTTGCTTCAACAACCGGTTTCGTTTGTGAGCTTTCCTGAACAGGTGCATTCTGCTGTTTCTTGGTTTCGGACGCCTGCTTCTGAACTTTTGACTGATCCGGTTGCAATACCTTGGCCTTTTCATTACCAGCCTGAACTGCTGCCGGACCTTTCAGCACCAGTGAATCTGTTCCGCACAATTTGAAGTCGGCTGGTGCATCAGGTTTATCGCCAAGCCAAACAATCGCATATCCATCGTTTAGAGCGACGCCCATTGCTTTCCACTGCCTGGCCTGCCATTTGTCCTGGTTAAGGAATACACTTTCCGAAATCGGTGTCGATCGCCATAATTCCATCGCCGCTATCGGTATAGCCGTTTCTTCACTCCAATAAACCACTTCATAACCCGATCCCTGGTATCCGGTCAGTTCTTTGGGTTTGTTGCTCATGCAAGCGATTCGTGCAGGATCTTTTGAGTAACAGCATGATTTCCAGTTACCCTTATCGCTCCAGCTATGCACACCACAGTCGTTTTCAGCTGCATTTGCTGAACGAAGGTCATCAATGTGAAGAGTTGCCACAAAGCAAAGTGAGCGCGAAAGCGGTATAACCGGAAGTTTGTTGGAACGGCGAAAATCGTTGATCATGTTAAACAGGATCAGAGCATCGGAACTGATACAAAATTCAGCCGGGACGACAGGTTTTGTTTCTTTGCTAACTGAGTTTTCCTGAGCATATACAGAAAAAGAAGCTAATAATAGCAGGATAGCCAAATAACTTTTCAATGTTCCATTCGTGAAAATGAAAAACATTTTCCGGGCTTTTACAGCACCGAAATGTTCCGCTGATATGTTCCGGTTTTTACTCACGACGCAGGCAGGAAGCAAAATTAATTGCAGGTTAATGCTTTAGGTTGCTGCAAAAATACAACTACCGCAACGAAATATCATCAACAAAATTCACAGCGATGAAAATAGTTTGCACCGAAAACATTTCAGTCCGGCAAATGTTCAGAAAACCCAGTTGAAGTCATAAACACAAGCCGCTGAAAACTGTTATCAATTATTCCTAATTTTGTATTTATTGCCTATTAAACTTGCCAGCGATGCACAATGATGTTAAGAAAGAATTCATGAAAGAGGCGATCCGGCTTGCCGGCATGAATGTGGAAAACGGGAATGGCGGCCCGTTTGGGGCGGTGATTGTTCGGGATAACAAAATCATTGCTACCGGGTTCAACAGGGTAACCGAGATCAACGATCCTACTGCGCACGCCGAAATTGTTGCAATACGCAATGCATGCAGCACCCTGGGTACATTTGACCTGACCGGATGCGAAATATACAGCAGTTGCGAACCATGTCCAATGTGTCTCGGGGCCATCCTCTGGGCCAGGGTTGATAAGCTTTATTATGCAGCCGACAGGCACGATGCAAAGGCAGCCGGCTTCGACGATGAATTGTTCTATTCAGAAATTTCTCTTCCACCCGCAAAACGAAAACTCTTTTCAGAAGAACTTGAGAAGGAAGACGCTGTAGGAGTGTTTAACAAGTGGATCAACTCACAGAATAAAATTGCTTACTAACCAAAGCCTCTTCTGCTGCTGAGAAACCCGTTATTCAAAAGGATGATCACGGTCAAAATCGGGCCGGTAATTTTCGTGACTTTCCATTTCCTGCAGCCAGCCTTTGCGAAAGCCAAGTTTCAGCATTTCGTCAGCCACAGCCTGATATTCGGCAGGTAATAACATGCGGCCCAATTTCTTATGACTTTTCACCAAAGGTGTCGGCCAATATTGCGACATGAGCGAAATGGTGAGAGAAGATGATACTTCCCCGGCAATCATCCGGAGCACGCCGATACTGTTATCAACATGACCGGGCAAAACAAGGTGGCGGACAATTATTCCCCTTTCGGCTATGCCATTGTCATCCATCAAAACAACAGAACCTTTTTGCCGGTACATTTCTTTTAAAGCCGCCAGGGCAATTTCAGGATAACGGGGCGCATCAGAAAATTCACGTGCCAGCTCATCACTGGAATACTTAAAATCAGGAAGATAGATATCAATATAGGATTCGAGCGATTTAAGCGTTTCTACTTTATCATAACCGTTTGTATTATAAACGAATATGGGATTTCTCCCTTCATCGCGCAACGCATCGATGATCGCCTTCACATGAGGCACATAATGTGTGGGTGAGACAAATCCTACGGCATGACAACCTTTATCGAGCAGGCCGGTGATTTGCCTTATCACCTCGCTAAATTCCAACGTTTGGCTGCTGCCATGTTCATCACGGCAACTTATCTGCCAGTTCTGGCAGTAAATGCATCCCAGGTTGCATTTCGAAAAGAATACATTGCATATGCCGTTAATGCCACTGATTGCCGGCTCTTCACCTTTATGAATGCAAATAGAACTTATATTGAATCCCGCATCAGACCTGCACCAACCCAGGCGATTGCTATAACGATCGGCCCTGCATTCGCGCGGGCAAATGCTGCAATTGCTTAACTCACTGGTAAAGTCAGGGTATTGAAATGGAACCGTCAACTTGAACAACTTACTGCCCGGCAAAAATACCTATTTCTTAACTGGTTTAAACAGGTATGACGTATTGTAACAACTTCACCGCAGATGCTTATTCAAGCGAATTATAGTAATTGACAAGGTCTTTAAGATCGTCAACCGTTTTAACTTTTTTCCCGGTCTTTTTGATGTAAGCATCTATTTCATCCCTGTGCTCACACAATCCCTCAAGTGCACTTTTTTTGCTGCAAAGCACCTTAAATGCCGGATCAGTACCTTTCTTCAGGAAGTAACAGTCACTCACATAATACTTGTCCTTGCTGTCATTCTCCTCCCCTTTCAGGTGAAATGTGACAGCGCGCTTCAACAGAAGGTCGGTTTTACCTGAAACAAGTACTTCAAAAAAGCCTTCTTTTACAAGGCCTGAACACTCGAACGGCTGGTAAATAAAAGTGTGCCCGTCGAACGAAAGTGAACTAAGCTCCTCTGGCCGGGCAATGGCCATTGTATCTTTACCATCAGTCATTTGCATCTGGTCAGCGTAAATATCATACCTGAAATTGCGCCCTTTAATATGTGATCCGTCGCGCAGTATGATGATTCCTTCGGGCCAGGAGGAACCAAGATACAGGTTTCCTAAGGTACCTTCTATTTTCGCCTCCCTGGTTGTAAGTGATGAACTGCTGCCGGTAACGAAACCATCACCGCCGCCGGTTTTCGTTTCGGTATATGCATCCGCAGGCTCCTTCTGCTTATCTTTAACCTGCGAAACAGCAATCAGTGGAATTGCAAGCAGCATAGCCACAATCAATTGATACATGCCTGTTTTCATGGTTTTTCAGATTTAATCCTATAAATTTACACAATATTCATATGAATTCCTAGCAGATTTTAATTTCTCTGTGGCGAATGACTGCCAAATCACATGAAACACCTTACAGTCATACGATTAATAATATCGCAGTGAACAAGGCTTCTAATCACAACTCGTTATTATGTTCAACATGAGCTAAAACCTGATAACTTTATTGGCTCGTTAAACTAAATGCATGTCATTGCCTGACAGAGAAAATATCGTGCAGGAATCGCCGGTCATCCAGACCACAGATCTCACTTTCGCATACACAAAACCCGAGGTGCTTCACCACATAAACCTGAGTGTACCAAAAGGGAGCATCTTCGGATTTCTTGGTCCGAATGGAGCCGGGAAATCAACAACAATCAAGGCTTTGCTTGGTTTGCTGAAAGTAAAACCCGGCATGATAAATTTGTTCGGAAAAGAATTGAACAACAACCGGCTCGATATACTGCAAAGGACCGGCGCAACCATTGAAATACCTTCGATTTATGAGCACCTGAGCGCCCGCAGGAACCTGGAGATCACACAACGACTCAGGAGATTGCCTGAGTCACGTATTGGTGAAGTATTGGATATTGTAGGGCTCAGTGGTGACGATATCAAGCTGGTGAGGCAGTTTTCAACCGGCATGAAACAACGATTGGGCTTGGCACTGGCACTTCTTGGCAAGCCGGAGCTTTTGTTGCTTGATGAACCCATCAACGGACTTGACCCGGAAGGGATCAGGGAAATCAGGAACCTGCTGGTGAAACTTAACCATGAAGAAGGTTGCTCCATTTTTCTTTCGAGCCACATACTCGACGAAGTTGAAAAAATATGCACTCATGTAGCAGTAATTGATGCCGGCAAAATTATTTACCAGGGCGAAACATCAGGTATCCGGCAAAAAAACTCTCCGGGGAACGTTCTCCTGATGGAAACAAGTGACAATCCCGGTTGCATGAAGTTATTCCCTGACAGGCTGGCCGGAAAGACGGAGTCCTCAATCTCATTTCATTATCAATCGAGAGAGGAAATCTCACTGATCATCAGGAAAACTATTGAAGCGGGAATTGAGATATATTCAGCCAGGCCCGAATCGCAGCGACTTGAAGAATCGTTTTTCCAGCTCTTAAGCGGAGGAGGTGTATCATGAAAAAGGAATTGAAAACGCTGGCGCTGGTCATAGGCACAGAATTACTCAAGCTACGCAGAACCGTCGCATTATGGCTCACCATCCTCTACCCGCTCGGAACGGTTTTACTGGCCTCGCTGTTTATGTATTCGATGAGGAACAACAAATCATTCAGCCCGACCGCTACTATCAATAACATCAACAATGTGGCGGCATTTTTCCTGCCATTCTACGTTATTCTCACTATCAGTTTCTTTTGCCAGCTCGAGCACAGGAATAACCTTTTCAAGCACATGATTTCATTGCCTGTGCCCCGCACATCCTTTTTCTTTGGCAAACTTATAGCATCATTGATGCTCGTCGCACTGGCATGGCTGCAAATGATACTGCTGACATACCTTGCCATGTTTGTCCTTGACCTGATCGTACCCAAACTCGCACTAATACAATCACTTGACCACCTGTATCTTCTCACAGCCCTGGGCCGGACCTTTCTGGCAGCAATTGCTATGGTGGTCATTCAATATTACCTGGGATTGCGAATGCGAAATGTGGTGGCACCAATTTCCATTGGCACTGCAATGGCCATTTTACCGATTGCTGTCTTGTTCATACTTGGAGTTACGGGGTTGCTCTCTAATCCGCGTGTACTAAGCTGGTTACCACTTTACAACCCTTACACCTACCCTTACTCACACGTTTTTAATATCATGAGCGGGCCATCGTATGAACTTGACCTGTTTCCCAGTGCTTCTCTTATTTACCTCCTGATAGCCGTTGTTTTAGCCATTGCCGGATCATACGAATTTAAAAACAGGAATTTCAAATGAAAATTAAGTTACTCATAATATCACTCACAGTCTTGTTAACAACAACTGTTTCCGCATCATCCATTGAAGTCAGCGGTGAAGTTTCGGGGCTGTGGTCAGTCGATACCGTGCTTGTTATGAGCGATTTAACGATCGCAGATGGCCAGTCGCTCGAAATTTCGCCCGGTACAAGAGTGATCTTCTGGGGGCATTTCAAAATTAATGTGCAGGGAAAAATTACGGCTTTGGGACTTGTTGGTGACAGCATCGTTTTTACTGTGCGTGACACCGCCAATTTTCATAACCAAACAACAGAGCGTGGTGGTTGGTTCGGGATACGGTTCACTCAAACACCGGTTACCAATGATACATCTGTATTTTCATACTGCAGGTTCGAATATGGGAAAGCGTTTGGTGATTCTATTCAGCAAAACGGGGGAACGATTTTTGCGCAGGATTTCAGTAAACTAAAGATAAGTAACTGCCTGTTTTTCAATAACTACAGCTTTGTTTCAGGAGGGGCTGTTTACCTCTGGAATTCAGATGCTGTTATCATAAACAACTCATTTATTGACAACTACGCCGGAAACACAGGCACCGTTTATGGTTATGGCGGAGGTTTGTGTGCCATGCACTGCTCTCCGGCTATCCTGGATAACTATTTCTCTTCAAACTCATCAACAGGTATAGGTGGAGGGCTATCAATGGATGATGCCGACCCGGTGTTCTACAATAACATTTTTGATGGAAATTACAGTGCCCTGGGCGGAGGATTGGGTATTTTGAGATCTTCACCGTCAACAACATTCTCAAACCTGCTTATTGTAAACAATGAAAGCCTTTTTTTTGGCGGCGGATTGTGTTGTATAAGGTCGTTTCCGGTGTTTTCAAACCTTACCGTAGCTGATAACTTGAGCAGCTATGGCGGCGGATTTTACTGCAACGATTCGGCCGTGCCATCAATGTATAATTCAATTATTTACAACAACGACGGACTTGGAACGAGTGTTTACATATGGGATGTCAGGTCAGCGCCAAACTTCTATTACTGTGATATCGAAGGCGGTGCTGAAGGTTTTGAGGGCAGTGGCGGTCATGAGGGCTATCATGGGGTGTACCAGAATAATATAGACAGCCCGCCCGGCTTTTATGGCACTGGTAGCTACCCATACCAACTTACTGAAAGTTCACCATGTATCGACAACGGTACGCCGGACGCCAATTTTTTAAACCTGCCTGAAGAGGATTTATCAGGGGCTCCAAGGATATGGAACAACCGGCTTGACATAGGTACCTATGAATTCAACGGAACTACCGGCATTCCTGAAACCAGGAAAACAGGCCTGGATATTACATTGGCTCCAAACCCGGTTATGGACAATCTTGAAATCAGATTCGGCGAAGTGACGCCCGAAATCCTTCATTTTGTAATCTTTAATCAGGAAGGGAAAGAAATCACCAGATTCGAAGTTCCGGCCGGAACGAAGCAATACACATTTCAGAACCCGGCAAACTCTGATACGGCGAAATCAGGTGTTTACTTCCTGAAATGCAGCAGCAATGAAACTATCGTCCTGAAATTCATCAAATTATAACCAGATGAGCGATCGCAGAACATTCATCAAAACGACAGGACTTGCAGCAGCAGGTATTTCTTTTGGAGGACTTTCACTGGCCAGAGGATTTTATCCGCCAGACAACTATATAAGTAAACGTCCAGAGCCACACAAAAGGAATTTTATCAGTAAAGCTGTGGAAGCCCGGATTGAACAGGTAAAAGCTTCTATCAAAGATCCGGAACTTGCCTGGATGTTTGAAAACTGTTACCCAAACACACTCGACACAACGGTTACATATTCGGAGCATGGAGGTAAGCCCGATACTTTTGTTATTACCGGCGACATTCATGCCATGTGGCTGCGTGATTCTTCGGCCCAGGTTTGGCCTTATCTCGGGCTAACCAAAAATGATGAGCCGCTTCGTAAACTTATAGCCGGAGTGATCAACCGCCAGGTTAAGTGCATATTGCTCGATCCTTATGCAAATGCATTCCTCGACGGGAATGAGGTGAGTGAATGGAAATCGGACATTACCGATATGAAGCCCGGCATCCATGAGAGAAAATGGGAAATTGATTCACTTTGCTACCCGGTGAGGCTTTCGCATGGTTACTGGAAAACAACAGGCGACGATTCAATATTTGATGCTGAATGGCGCAAAGCCATGAAACTGGTCATCCGTACCTTTACCGAACAACAGCGCAAGGAAAACCGGGGGCCTTATTCGTTCAAACGAACCACTGCCTGGCAAACCGATACAGTAGCCGGCAACGGCTGGGGAAATCCTGCAAAACCCAACGGGCTGATAGTATCCATTTTCCGGCCTTCAGATGACGCCACCATTTTCCCTTATCTTATTCCTTCCAACTATTTCGCAGCAACATCGCTGTTGCAGTTGACCGAAATATTTGATCATCTGGGTATGGACGATGAATCTGGCCAGTGCAGAGCCTTGGGAGATGAGATATCCTTGGCATTGTACAGTCATGCCAAAGTTCTTCACCCGGTTCATGGCGAGATTTATGCCTATGAGACTGATGGATATGGCAACCACCTTATGATGGACGACAGCAATGTGCCCAGTTTGCTGGCCCTGCCCTACCTCGGGTGCATCGACCGCAACGATCAGGTATATGAGAACACCCGCCGGTTCATCCTCAGCAGCGATAATCCTTATTACTTCGCCGGCAAAGCAGCCGAAGGCGTTGGAAGTCCTCACACGCTGAGCGATAAAATCTGGCCTATGACCATCATCATGAGGGCATTAACAAGTACCGGAGAAACTGAGATCAGAATGTGCCTCCACATGCTCAGGAACACCCATGCAGGCACAGGATTCATGCATGAATCGTTCAATAAGGACAATCCTGCCGACTTCACCCGTTCCTGGTTTGCCTGGGCAAATACTTTGTTCGGGGAACTCATCTGCAAAGTTCATGACGAATATCCGGGAATTCTTGCCAGCGATTTGTAGCTGAGATGTGTCAGCTATCGTTTCCAAAAAATGTCATATATTTAAACTCGAATCGCTCTACACTTTCTATTTTCTTGTTATCGTTTAATAACCAGGTTATTATGAAGAAACTTTTATTAAAATCTGTTTTAGTCTTACTGACAATGTATGTTGCAGATGAGTCGTTTGCAGCACCTACTGATACTGTATGGCTTTCAACCCTTGATGTTTCACTGGCCACTACAGGATGGGGGCAAAAAGGTGTGAACACCTCCTGCATGGGTAATCCAATCCGGCTCAACGGTAAAGAGTACAAAAGCGGATTCGGCGCACATGCACCCAGTCTTTTTTATGTTAAGCTCAGTGGTGCAACAATGCGCTTTCATGCTATTGTTGGCATAGATGATGAAGAGAAGAAATCATCGGGCAGCGTGGTTTTCAGCGTTTACGGCGATGGTGAACTGCTGTGTCAGACATCCAGACTGGTTTCGAATGGTGTTTCGGAGGAAATCAATGTAAACCTGGTTGGCATAGACACATTGCTTCTTGCCATTGACGGCACCAGCGACGGCATCAGTTTTGACCATGCCGACTGGGCTGATGCTTACTTCCTGGTTAGGGGAACAAAACCTGTAGCCATCAGCCGGCCAATGGAACCGGCATATATTCTCACTCCTAAAGCACCTGCAACTCCACGGCTCAACGGTCCTAAAGTTTATGGAACCCGCCCCGGCCATGATTTTATATACCGTATTCCTGCAACAGGCGACAGGCCTATGAAATTCTCAGTCAAGGGGCTGCCAGAAGGCTTGTCGCTTGATAAATCAACGGGAATCATCACAGGCAAAGTTGAGATCGCCGGGCGTTACGAAACCACTATAACTGCCAAAAACAGCAAGGGCGAGAATTCACGTAAGTTTACCATTGTTGCCGGCAACCAGATCGCACTTACTCCTCCGCTGGGATGGAACTCCTGGAACTGCTTTGCCTGCGCAATAGACCAGGACAAGGTGAAAGCTGCTGCCAATGCAATGATAAACAGCGGGCTGGCCGATTATGGCTGGAGTTACATCAATATTGACGACTGCTGGATGATTCAGAGCGACAGCGACGATCCTGTGCTTGGCGGAAATCCCCGTGATGAGAACGGCAATATGAAGACCAATAAAAAGTTTCCCGACGTTAAGGCGCTGACAGATTATGTGCACTCACAGGGACTGAAAATCGGGATTTACTCAGGCCCTGGTCCACGCACCTGTGCCGGTTACACTGCCTGTTACCAGCATGAGGAAGCTGACGCCAAACAATTTGCTGACTGGGGTTTTGACTACCTAAAATATGACTGGTGTGATTATGAACGCATTGCCAAGGATCACAGCTTGCCAGAGCTGAAAAAGCCATATATAGTGATGCGTGATGCCCTTGAAAAGGCAGGGCGCGATATTGTTTACAGCCTATGCCAGTATGGTATGGGTGATGTATGGAGATGGGGCGCCGAAGTTGGCGGCAACTGCTGGCGTACAACGGGTGACATTACTGACAACTGGGCAAGCGTTGAATCAATCGGGTTCGGGCAGGCCGGACTTGAATACTTCTCGGGCCCGGGACACTGGAACGACCCCGACATGCTGGTTGTGGGAAAAGTCGGCTGGGGACCGGCACTCCACCCGACGGACCTAACACCAAATGAACAATATACCCATATTTCACTATGGGCATTGCTGGCATCTCCCCTGCTCATCGGATGCGACATGACACAACTCGATGATTTCACACTTAGCCTGCTTACAAACAGCGAGGTGCTTGATATTAACCAGGACCCGTTGGGTATGCAGGCCGGGCGCATTTTTAAGGAAGAAGGCATCGAAATCTGGGCGAAGAACCTGGAAGACGGATCGAAAGCTGTTGGATTGTTCAACAGAGGCATGAGGCCGGCAACTGTTAAGCTTCAACGCAGCGACCTTAGTATCAGCGGCGATTATACAGTCCGTGATGTGTGGAAACAGGAAGACATCGGCCCGCTGGGTGAAAGTTACTCAGCCGTCGTGCCTTCGCATGGCGTGAAGTTGCTGAGGATTTATAAGTAGTTTGA
>DAONEL010000009.1:0-7669 GCA_035403045.1 Bacteroidales bacterium | reverse complement strand
AACCTCACATGCAGTTGAGCGGTAAAGCTCATTGCATAGATCGAATAATCATAAAGGCGGGTAAAATTCCGACCCGGGTCAAACCTTATTTCGAAACCTATATTCTTGTAAATAAACCCTGTGCCTGCCGTTATCATGAGCCCGTGAACGGCGAAATCGGGAATTGCATCCCCGTTAGTTGTATCCTGCACTGCGTTGCGCGTATGAATAATCGTCTTCCTGTTGTTTGATGAAATGACAAAATTGTTGTAAACACCGGCACTCACAAAATACTTAAAATCCCCGGGGGTAAAGGTATAGCGGAACATATGCGTGAGCGTGACAATGTTAGGGGCAAATTCAAGGTTGTAATCGAAGTAGCTGTTTTCAGGATTCCCGGATGTGCTGTCAATTTCATGCAAAGAGGCTGTTGTTTTAAACCTGAAGAAAGCCAGTTCGTTGTAAAAACTTCCTTTGTCTTCAATTTTATGCATCGGGAACTCCAGTGATATTCCCGAATAACTTGAATATGCCTGTTTAAAACGATAAACTGATTTATCGTAACTA
The DNA here is from genome assembly GCA_035403045.1 of Bacteroidales bacterium. Taxonomy (GTDB): domain Bacteria; phylum Bacteroidota; class Bacteroidia; order Bacteroidales; family UBA4417; genus UBA4417. The sequence continues at coordinate 7,123 of DAONEL010000009.1, read as the reverse complement.
TTGTATTTGAGCTGTGTAATTCCCATACCGCCGGTCATTCCGAGAATGGCATTGGTTTGGGCAGAGAGCCACCCATTTGCAGTATATAAGAACAAAGCCGACAGAAAAATGTATTTATTTAAAGCACTCATGATTTTTTGAATTGAAATCCGATCATTTCACTCCTCACATATTAATCACAATATTCAAAGAAAGTTACTGATCAGGAACAGCTTTATGGCTCATGTCAGGACAATAACGGCAACAGGTTGAATAATAGTATATTAAACACAACTATTATCAGCTACAAATCCTGAACACCTCATAAAATGACATTGCTATTTCTCCATGATCTTGTAACTCAGGTTCAGATCAAATGAAGAAATTAACAGGCCTCTTCCTATGGCCGGGTCCAGGTCCATACCAAAGTAAGGGAAGTATCTGAGTTCAACGCCGAAATGTTTGTATTGAATTCCGGCCCCTGCAACCGTGCTGAAATGGTACAGGTAGTGTTCTACAACCAATTCCGATTTGCTGGTTGAAGGTTCTCCTCCGACAGTTGTTGTGACTTCGAATGAATTCTCGGGCAACAAAACCAGTACGTTTCTTACACCAAGGTTAACGAAGGGAATAAATTTCAGATCCGGATAAGAAAGACGTATCATGGTTGATAACGAAAACACGCTTGAGGTTATCCTTGCATATTTGTCATAAAATACCACCCCGTTCTTGTAGTGATTTTCGCCCAGCGTTTTAATCTGAGAGTACTGCAAACTGTTAAGAATTGAGGCGAACCTGTATTTATAACCCATCCTCAGGTTCAGGTCAATGCCGGCTGTGAAACCATATTTTTGCTTGAAGCCAAATATCTCTTCACCCTTCAGGTTATAATCTATCCCGGAAAAAGAAGGCCCGATAAAACCAAGCAATTCCGTGCCTTTCCGCTGGTAATCTGATGTATATTTTCCAGATGCCTTTTCATCACAATTGTTGTAAATATTAAAGATTTCCCTTAGTGAACCCTCGTCAAAAGGAAGATTCTCGATTTTTCGTGTTGCCCTGGCACAATCAGAAAAAAAGAAATTCAGAATTCCTTTGTACCGCGGCACATTCCTGACTGCATCTTTAGGGTTCCATTCATTTTCATTCCGGGTACTTTTACGCTCTTTCTCCTGGTCAGGAGGTATGTTTTTCACAGCATCCCAGTAGTTCTCGCCACGATCAAGGTAGGAATAATTGATTAATTCCGTAATCGGTGAACCTTCTTTTGATATAAAGAAATGCAGTTTCATGGCATCGTCGTCCAGGGCATAAAGGTTAGCTTTACCCAGCATTATAACTTTGAGAAAAACCGTGTCCTTTTTGATTTCCGGGTTAGGATCTTCGCGCAGCGAGTTTATATCAGTTGGTGACACATCCAGATCAATCCCGGCACTGATAAAAAAACCTTCAGCCTGTGAATAAAAAGCGCTGATTTCCTGAGGCTTATACGTGATCGCTTTTGATTGCCCTGATGGTATAAAATCCATTTTCCCGGATTTTCGAAGAATTGATTTTTTCACTTCACCATCAATAGTATCACCTTTGAGGGTGACAATGAAATCACGTTTGAATTGCACTTGCTGAGAATATGCCTGTGATAAAGTCAAACATATCAACATCATTAAGGATGGATAAATCAGATTTTTCATATATAATTTTTTTACAAAATAAATAAAAAAAGCAGGAAGCAACAAAACTTCCTGCTTTTAATTAAAGTCTGTTCCGGAATTAGTTCACATCCCAGAAAACCTTCTTGTTAGGATCATCATAGTCGCTCACTGCAGCGTAATTGTCACCATTCAGGTTTTTCTCAGCTGAAGGGTAAACCCATTTTACAGGGGGCAGAGATTGTGTGCTCTGGTTATCAACCACGAAGTTGAGTTCAGGATAGCCAAGGCGGCGGATTTCGGCCCAGGTATGTCCCATCTGTGAAATACCGGTATGTATCCATTCCTGTTCGCCGATAAGTTTAATCTTATTAGCAGTTCCATCCCATTTTACACCGGCTGACTGGAGATATGCATTGATAACACCGTCACTCGGGGTTTCAAGGGTCGGGCTGCCTTCGAGGCTCTGCTGGTTGATCCAGTAGTAGAACAGTATTGAGTTCTTCACACCGGCTTCATAAGCTGTTTTGGCTGCACCGTCGTTGTTGAGGATCTTCAGGTAAGCTTCAGCCTTATGGAAGTTGATTTCGGCAGCGGTGCACAGCCAGCCGGGATACATTTTACTGCGGGTGAAGGTCACTCCGTTGTATCGTGCAACAATACCGGCTGTGAGCTGATCACCCTGGGCAGTGGCATTGAGCATCGGGTCAAGACCTATATATTCTCCATTGGCATTAGCACCTGGTTCAAAAATGCACTGCAGGCGGGGATCGCCATTGGTTTTCATATGCTCAACCATTGTATAGGGGGCAATATCATACACACCCCAGGTTTCAAAAGCTGATTGAAGACCTGATGATTCATAGGTGCCGGCAACACTTTGCCTGAGCACGTTGTCATCGTTGGTTTCAATGAGGGGATAATCACCGGGATTATTCAGTATGGCGGCTACCTCTGTCTGAACCCTGCTCTGGAAGGAACTAACACCTGAAACCCTCATGAGCATGCGCAGGCGCAGTGAGTTACAGTATTTGCGCCATTTCTGAATATCACCATTCAGGAAAACATCCTGTGTAGTGAAAATTTTCTGATATCCTTCTGATATGGTGAGCGTTTTGAATGATTCAGCCATATTTTTCAGGTCGTCAAGCATGGCGGTGTAAATGATTTCGCCATCATCATACTTTGGCTTTGAAGCAACCAGGTCGCCATTGTTTGTGCGCAGCATACCGGCTTCCGACCAGGGAATTTTACCCCAGATATCCACCATCTGCTGTGAATGATCATAGAAGTAGATGGAAGCTGCCATTCGCATGATATCGTAATCGGGTTTTTCGTTTTCCGGAAGTTCATTGTATAGCCTCATAAACTCACGGTACTGAAGCATAACGCCGGTATAATAAGCATTCCAGCGGTCAGAAACCGGTCCGATAGCAATTTCGTATTGCTTTTCGCCGTTTGTCCAGCCCATCACCTGTGTGTAATGGCCCAATGAAGGTTGTTCAACAACGAACAGGCGCCAGTATTCCATCCTCACGTAATCCAGGGAGGCTGTCAATACTCCGGTGAAAAAACGTTCAACCGATGCTGAAGATGTTTTGCTGGGATCGGGATAGATCTCAGCCAGTTTGTCTTTACTGCAACTGGTAGTGATAAGGGCTACCATCGAAACAGCAAGTATGATTTTTGAGATTGTATTTTTCATAATCATGTTGTTTTTAAAGGTTATTAGAAACTAGCCCTGAAAGTAATACCTAAACTTCTGGATGAAGCTGTAGATGTACCTGTATCTATACCCTGGTTGATCCAGTTTGAACCGAGCAGTACCTCAGAATCCATATTGGGAAGATTCTTATAGAGGTAGAAAAGGTTACGGCCAACCAGTGATACCTGAAGATTGCTTAATCCGATCTTCGAGATCAGAGATTTAGGCAAGTTGTAACCAAAGGATAATTCGCGGAATTTGATGTAGCTGTTGTCATAGATCGACAGATCATAACGGCTCATACCCGAACCCCATGAAGGATTGGCACCCCAGGTGAATGCATCGAGATAATAAGTAGCAGCGTCAACAATTACGTCATTCTTAGCATAACCAGTAACGGTTCCGTTCTCGTCCTTGATTTCCTTCACGCCATCCAGTATGATACCATCATGATAAATAGTTTCGCCGTTTGGACCTGCTGAAGCCGATGAAGCAACTTTATTTCCGTCACCGTCAACATAGTAGGCAACACCACCGTTATCGGCATCACGTCCGGGAAGTGTGCTCTTGAACATACCGGCGCCTTCAGCATATCGGTTGTAGAGCGACATAATCTCACCACCCCAGCGGAAGTCGATCAGGAAGTCGAGAACGAAACCTTTGTAACTCAGCGTATTCCCAAGGCCTCCGACAGCTTTTGGCTGAACGTTACCGGCAGTTTTCATTTCCGAAAAGTCTACTTTGTATTCACCATTTTCGATAATGAGGTTACCATCAGGATCTTTCATCGGCATAAAACAGATAATATCTCCCATTGGTTTGCCGGGTTCCGAAACAATCTTGGCTGCACCGGCATCGATGTCGTAATGTTCGAGACGGTCAACACCCGGCATAAGTTCAAGAACTTCGTTGCGGTTGAAACCGAAATTGAAACGGGCATCCCATTGGAAATCGGTTTTCTTCACAGGAGTACCCCAGAAAGCAAACTCAAAGCCCTGGTTTTTCAGTTTACCAACATTAGCCAGCATGGAACTTGCACCAACCGAGGTGGGAACCTGTAACTCCAGTATCTGGCCGTTGAGTATGGCATTGTAGAACGAAAATTCAAATCCTAACCTGCTGTTGAAGAAGCGGGTTTCGAGACCAACCTCAAATTCGTGCTTTTCTTCTGGTTTGATCATATCATTTCCATATGCAGCCGGTACTGAATTGTATATGGTTCCGAGGAATGAGCCGAGATTATAAGCGTTATTTGCTTTATACATCTCAGGCGGGTTGCCGACTATACCATATGACGCACGAACCTTAGCGTAGTTAATTTCCTTTGGAAGTTGAAGAGCATCCGAAAGGATTACACTACCGCTGAACGAAGGATAAAAGAAACTGTTGCTTTTTGGATGCAAAGTTGAAGATGCTTCCTGGCGGCCAGTTACTTCAACAAATGCCCAGTTCTTATAACTAAACTGCAAAGTTCCCAAATATGCATATCTGATTAATTCTCTGTATCCTGATCCACTATATGGATTTTCGTTGTTTGAAGCGTTCAGGCTCCACCAGTTCCTTACACTCAAACCATCGCGTGTTGAGCGGTTTGTCCAGGTATTCCATTCTTTGCGTCCGGTAACCCCCAGGTTGGCATTAATGGCAAAATCAGATGTGATATCCTTGTTGTACATAAGAAGTGCATCGCCGTATGCAATGGTGTAAAGGCTGTGAGCCTGACCGAAGCTACCAGAATTGAATCCCAGTGAGATAGGACGTTCATTCGGGTTACGTGATTCCTGATAATCCGAAGTATAGTCTGTTGCGATCCTGCCCCTGAATTTCAGTCCTTTGAAAATATCAACGGTGGTGGTCAGGTTAGCAAGAAGCCTGTTATTGAACTCTTCCTGTGAATTTTCATTCATATTCCATAACATATCCAGAAGGTCATAGGCACGGATATGATATTTCAGGCGCTCGTCATAGGTAAGGGTTTTGGTAGGATCAACATCATAACGGTCCCATTTGTAATCCAGACTGGTCTTGTATGCATCGAGGTACCACTGCATATCATCGAAACGGCTGAAGAAACCGCCATAATTTGCACCGATAGCCCACATACGGTAAGCGCGGTTCTTGGTGTACTGGTTGATGTAGTTGGCACTCATGTCCATAGACACTCGTTTTCCTACCTTGAAATTGCTATTGAAAACGAAGGAGTTCCTGTGGTGTTTGTTGCTCCGCTGTATACCCTGATCATCATTGCGTGTAAATGCGAAACGATAGCTACCATTATCTGAATTTTGTGAAACAGCAAAATTTATCATCGAACCGAAACCAGTCTGGTAAAGGTCAGCCATATTGTTTTCCTTGGCTGTATATGGAACGACTTCACCATTCCAGCCCATTACATCACGACCATCGAACTTGGGCCCGAACTGAGCATATGAGCGGTAGATCGGCCTGTAATATTCCGTGCCGTTCTCATTGACTTTGAGCCACCCCTGGTCATCCGAACCGAATGAACCCATGTTTGTTCCCCGGTCGTAGCCAGGACCATAATCATTCTGGTAATCAGGCAGGTAAGCAACCTTTTCCATGAAGTAAGAAGCATTTACATCAACAGTCAGTCCTTTTTTTCCACTCTTACCGGTCTTTGTAGTAATAAGAACGACACCGTTAGCAGCTTCTGAACCATACAGCGCTGAAGCTGCAGCCCCTTTCAGGATTGATACGTTTTCAATATCTTCAGGGTTGATGTCGATAAGGCCGTTACCGCGGATACGCTGGTCATCCCAGTAACTCTGGTTGTTGTTTTCACCGTTGCGGATAGGAACACCATCAACAATAATCAGCGGAGTACTTGATCCTGTGATTGAGTTCGTACCGCGTATGTTAATGTTAACAGCACTTGTGGCACCACCCGGAGCGGCAGAAATACGCACGTTTGTGGCTTTACCATACAAGGCTGAGCCAAAGTTGCTGGTTCCAACCTTGGTAATTTCCTTGGCTGAAACCGAACTAACGGCATAACCAAGAGCCCTTTGATCTCTCTTAATACCAAGAGCCGTAACAACCACTTCCTGAAGTTGTTCAGCGGTAGGATTAAGCGAGATATTGATGAGCGTCTGTGTGCCGATTGCCACTTCCTGTGTTTCGTATCCTACAAATGAGAATACCAGAGTAGGTGCATTTGCCGGCACTTTCAAAGAGTACCCTCCGTCCAGGCCTGTTGTGGTACCTGTGGTGGTTCCTTTTACAACGACATTAACGCCCGGGATCGTGAGGCCATCTTTGGCATCAGTCACCACCCCGTTAATTGTCTTCTGCGCCATCACCGTCTGCCATGAGCAAAAAGCAAAGAGCGCAAGCAATAAAGTTACTTTTTTCATAAGCACTTTAAATTAATGTTAAACTTAGGGTTAGTTGATTGTTGAATTGATGATTTTGTCTTGTTTCGCAAAGGTTAGAGAATGCTAAAGTATAAAAATAAATACAAAAAAATACCCTTCAAATCGGAATTTATAAGTGTGCACTTAACATTTATTAAGAAAATATAGTATAACTATTTATTTTACAATATTTTAACAACTTTATTGATTCAATAATTTTTCTGAAAATTCTAAATATTTGTTAATAAATTTTCCCATAAATGCCGTTTTAAAGGTCATTCTGTGATAAATTAACGATACTTTATAATTAATTTTAGTTTGTTTTATGTCGACTGGAATAACTTTTATTAAAACAGGAAAGGTCTGACGATCGAAAAGAAATAATATTTTCACTAAAACACAAACCCGATTTCAAG
>DAONEL010000008.1:43284-44826 GCA_035403045.1 Bacteroidales bacterium | reverse complement strand
TTAACCATTAACCATTAACCATTAACCATTAACCATTAACCATTAACCATTAACCGACCACAATGGAAGACCTCGAAATGCATGCTTTGAAGAAGATGGAACTGGCGCCGTGGATACAGAAAGCGACGGCCCTTATCGGCAACAACCGCAATGTGGGCGGCAACCAGTTCAGGCATTGCATGGCGGCGATGATCATCCTCATCGACTACCACTTTATCGACAGCGTGATGCTCAAAGCTTCCATCACCCACGACCTGCTCGAGGATTCCGACAAGGTGACGCCGGCAGAACTGATGCTAATCGACGACGACAGCCCGGCAGTGCTGGCGCTGGTGAACGAGCTCACCCACAACAAGCTCACCGAAACCAAGGAAGAATACTTCGACCGGCTCGTGAACAACAGCTCGCCGCAGGCTAAAATTGTAAAACTCGCCGACCGCATCAGCAACCTCACCGACCTGCACCTTTTCGTGTTCTCAAAGGAAAAAACCGAACATATCCTTGAGCAGACAGAGGAATTTATCTACCCGATGATTGAAAATCTGCTTGGCAGCGGACTGCCCGAAAAGCAGGCAATGATGGTACAGGAAATGAAAAGGGAAATCCACGACCTGGTGGCCGTGCGCAGGCATTACCTGGAAGAATTCAGCAATTTTGAATCGGTGCGCTACCTGATAGCGAGGAAGTTACAGCACATCGGCAGCCGGATCACCAACCATGACAATCATAACGAGTGATTACCGCATCGTGTGAAACACGTTGGTAACATCGTCGTCCTCTTCAAGTTTTTCGAGAAGCTTGTCCACCTCGGCCTGCTGGTCAGGAGTTAACTCTTTGGTTTCGTGCGGTATGCGCTCAAAGGCGAAACTTTTAATTTCGAATTTGTTCTCTTCGAGGTATTTCTGTATCGGCCCGAAATTCTGAAATTCGGCATAAATCATAATCTCACCTTCATCCACGAAAATCTCGTCGAGGCCGTAGTCAATCATTTCAAGCTCAAGTTCTTCGAGATCCACACCTTCTTTCATGCCCACTTTAAAAGTGCATTTGCGGTCGAAGAGGAAGTCGGTCATGCCGGTAGTTCCCAGGCTGCCGCCGTACTTGTTGAAATAGCTGCGCACATTGGCCACTGTGCGGGTTGGATTATCGGTGGCGGTTTCAACCACCACGGCAATTCCGTAAGGGGCATAGCCTTCGTAAACCACATCCTTGTAGTCGGAGGAGTCCTTCGAAACAGCACGTTTGATGGCTCTTTCGATGTTATCCTTGGGCATATTTTCGCTGCGTGCGGTCTGGATCAGCAGCCTGAGCCTTGCATTGCCGGTTGGGTCGGGGCCTCCCGATTTCACGGCTATCTCTATTTCCTTACCCAGTTTTGTAAAAGTCCTGGACATGTTGCCCCAGCGCTTCAGTTTGCGTGCTTTGCGAAATTCAAATGCTCTGCCCATCTGTCAGATTGTTTGATTAAATGTGAATAACTAATTTCCGGCCCTACCGGAAAGCGGCGCAAAATTAACTTTCTTTGCCGGAATAAGAAAAAGT
>DAONEL010000008.1:41410-43184 GCA_035403045.1 Bacteroidales bacterium | reverse complement strand
CCGTTTTTCAGCTCAGCGCCCGCACCCCCGACACCCTCACTGTCACCACCCACAACCGTGTTCTCGTTGTAACCGACCCGTCGCAGGGAGTAAAGCATTACCCTGCCTGGGGCAGTTTCCCCAACAACAGGACCGATGTTCGCAAGATCATCATGACGGTCACGCTTGGCTGCCCCGATACCATGCCCTGCGCCCACTGGGACTATCTCGACCATATTTACGTGAAGCACAAAGGAGGCAACGGCGCTGAAGCCGGCGATTATGAACTCAGCAGAATGCTCACTCCCTACGGCAGCATATTCAGCAGCGACTGGAAATACGGCTGGTCAGTGGATGTTACCGATTTCGCCATGCTGCTCCGCGAACGGGTGGAAATCGACTATGTACATTCGGGCTACGAACCGACAACCGTAGGCTGGGCGCTCACCATCAGGTTCGACGTGATCACCGGTACGCCGGCAGCCGATCCCATTTCCATCACGAAACTCTGGCAGGACGAATACACCTATGGCGATCCGAAGGAAAGCATTGAAAAGAAGCTTGCGCCGATCGAGTTTAAAACCGATTCCCGGGCCTCTATTGGCAGGCTGCGCATACAGCACACCGGCCACGGCATGGACGAGCCCAGGGGCTGCAGCGAGTTCTGTTCCCGCTACCGCGACATAAAGCTCAACGGCCGCGTGGTTGACCGCCGCGACATATGGAAAAAATGCGGTGATAACCCGCTGTACCCGCAGGGCGGAACCTGGATTTTCGACCGCGGCTACTGGTGCCCCGGCAACCTTCAGCGACCCGACATCATCGACCTGAACCTCAGGTCAGGGACACAGGAAATAGATATGGACATGGAACCATACAGGGCAACGGGCAAAGTTGAAGCCCACGAAAGCATTGCCTCATACCTTATACAGTATCGTTCGCCAAACAATTCAAACGATGTGGCTGTGGACAAAATCATCGCTCCCAGCGGCGACAATGAGTTCAGCCGTATCAACCCGATATGCTGCGAGCCCAGGATATTGATAAGAAATATGGGAAGCAGGAACCTCACTTCTGCCGTAATTTACTATGGCACCGAAGGTTACAAAACACGAACCTACAACTGGCGCGGCAACCTGCGGTTCAACGAAACGGCTGTTGTGAGCCTTCGCGGCCCGGTGGACTATCACAAGGGCAACAACACATTCTTTGCTTTTGCGCTTTCGCCAAACGGCTCAAAGGACGATTGGAATTCTGATAACAGGCTGGAATCCACCTTTGAAGCCCCAATCGTCATGCCCACTGATGCCGTGGTTCAGTTTAGGACCAATAACAACCCCGGCGACAATAAGATATTCATTATGAATGCTTTCGGCGGGATTGTCTTCAACCGCAACAGCAACACTTTCAAAGCCAATACCACCTATTACGACACCATCCACTTTGATCCCGGCTGTTATGAGCTTTTCCTGCAGGACAGCACCGGCAACGGACTGGAGTTCTGGTTTGAACCTGAGCAGGGACGTGGCTACCTCCGCCTTCTCGACCTGAAGGGCAACCTGCTGCATGCTTTCGAAAGCGATTGCGGCACCGGACAGCACCTGGCTTTCACTGCATCGCCCGACTACAAAGCCGATACCAGCATCACAAAATTTGCTTTCGGTGTGTACCCGCTCAGGGTGAAAGACAAACTCACCTTCGACTGCCTGGCTTCAAAGCCATCAGACATTCATGTGCTGATCAGAGGATCAGAGAACCAACTGCTCGAAGACCATCTGTTCCTGAATCTCAGCAA
>DAONEL010000008.1:16423-41310 GCA_035403045.1 Bacteroidales bacterium | reverse complement strand
AAACGGTTCAACAAAGAATAGCTTCACTATCAACCATAAACAAAGAAGGCCACCCGCGGGGATGGCCTTCTTTGTTTTTTATATCTCAGTTTACAAACCGTAAATAAGCAGGTTGAATGTGAGCGTTACGCCAACCATCACAATCGAAACCATGGTCATCAGTTTGATGAGGATGTTGAGGCTGGGGCCTGAAGTATCCTTGAATGGATCACCAACGGTGTCGCCGGTAACGGCTGCTTTGTGTGCATCGCTGTGTTTACCGCCAAGGTTGCCTTCTTCAATGTATTTCTTGGCATTGTCCCAGGCGCCGCCTGAGTTGGCCATAAATACGGCCAGGATAAACCCGGTGATGGTGCTTCCCAGCAGGAGTCCCATAACTCCCGGAACACCAAGCAGCATGCCAGTGAGAATCGGGATAAATATTGCAAGCAGTGAGGGGAAAAGCATCTCGCGCTGAGCAGCTTTGGTTGAGATGGCAACGCAATTGGCATAGTCGGGAGTGCCTTCACCAGTGAGGATTCCTTTTATTTCGCGGAACTGGCGGCGGACTTCCTCAACCATTTTCTGGGCTGCACGTCCCACGGCATTCATTGTGAGGCCACAGAAAAGGAATGCTGCCATACCACCGATAAAGCTGCCTACGAGAACACGCGGATTCATGAAGGTAACATCAAATACTTTGAGGACTTCCATCAGGTTCCCGTTCCTGAGCTGCTCGGTAGCGGGACTATCAGGATGAAAATGAACCATTCCGAGACGTGCTTCTTCGAGGAATGATGCCAGCAGGGCAAGTGCGGTGAGTGCTGCCGAGCCGATAGCAAAACCTTTACCGGTAGCAGCAGTGGTATTTCCCAGTGAATCAAGGGCATCGGTACGTTTGCGAACTTCGGGGCCAAGGTGGCTCATTTCGGCGTTTCCGCCAGCGTTATCGGCGATGGGGCCGTAAGCGTCGGTGGCCAGGGTGATGCCCAGCGTCGAAAGCATACCAACGGCAGCTATGGCGATACCATAGAGGCCCATGCTGAAATCGGAAAAATTCCATGATGATGCAAAACCAAAAGAAAGGATGATGGCAGCGCCAACAATGAGAACCGGAATAGCCGTAGAGATCATGCCTGTTCCAACGCCCGAAATAATGACGGTTGCAGGGCCTGTTTTGGCAGCATTGGCGATTTTCCTGGTTGGATTGTAAGATGCCGAAGTAAAGTACTCAGTTGACTGGCCGATACCGATACCGGCAGCCAGGCCGGCAACCATTGCAAGCCAGATGCCGTTATAGTTGGGAAGCCCCAGTGAATAAAGCACTATCCAGGAGAAAATGGCGATACCCACTGCTGATGAGTTCACGCCAACTCCCAGTGCACGAAGCAGTTGTTTCTGGCTGGCGCCTTCCTTTGTACGCACCAGGAAGATGCCGAATATAGAGAGGAGGATACCAATACCAGCAATAACCATGGGGGCTATTACTGCTTTGAACTGCATATCGACGCCGCGGCTGATGAAGCCGGCAGCTCCGAGGCAAGCGGTGGATAGAACAGCGCCGCAGTATGATTCATAAAGGTCGGCACCCATACCGGCTACGTCACCAACATTGTCGCCAACGTTATCGGCGATGGTGGCGGGATTGCGGGGGTCGTCTTCGGGAATACCGGCTTCAACCTTACCAACCAGGTCGGCTCCAACATCGGCAGCTTTCGTAAAAATACCGCCGCCGACGCGGGCAAACAGCGCCTGTGTTGATGCACCCATGCCAAAAGTAAGGGTTGTGGTTGTGATGATATTGAGGTTTGCACCGTCGGGAGTGGCGGCAGCAGGATATATCTGGTTGAGGATCCAGAACCAGAGGGAGATATCGAGCAGTCCGAGTCCGACGACTACGAGGCCCATCACCGCACCGCTTCTGAAAGCCACTACCAGGCCCTTGTTAAGCGACTGGTTGGCGGCATGGGCTGCCCGCGATGAGGCATAGGTGGCGGTTTTCATACCAAAAAACCCAGCCAGCCCCGAGAAAAAACCTCCGGTGATAAAAGCGAAGGGAACAAAAGGATTCTGAATATGCAGGCCGTATGCCAGGAAAGCAAACAGTGCTGCCAAAACAATAAATACGATGGTCACCACCTTGTATTGCTGCCTGAGATATGCCATGGCGCCCGTGCGCACATGAAAAGCAATCTTCTTCATGAGATCGGTGCCTTCGTCGTAGCCCATCATATCCCTGAAGAAATAATAGGCGAACCCAAGTGCCAGTAAGGAGCTTAGAGGCACAAGCCAGAAAATGGCCGGAAATGCTGAGAACATAACATTAAGTTTTAGTGTGTATTGTTTTTATGTGTTATTATATTCAGTTCAAATCGCTATGATGTGCCTTGGTTTTTCGAGATGCGAAATACAGAAAAAAACAGGTTGCTTATACCTGAAACGGATAAATTTTACCTGAAATATACTCACGATAACCGGCGAGAAGGCTATTTGGTCGCTACAGCATATATATCAAATGCCTGATTATCATAATCTTTCAGGATGAAATCCTTCACGGTTACATCGCTCACCAGGCTTTCGTTACTTTTCTGCAGTCTGCGCCGGTTGAGCCTGTTCATTATATCATATGGAATCTGAAGTACCCGGCGAGGCAAAACATACTGAAGGTTAAGCACGTCATACTTCATAATTTTCCTGACAGATTCCTTATTTTTCAGGTAATATTGCATCACTTTTTCATTTCCGTACACTCCCTTCAGGGTCACATCACCGAATTTCGAAGAAAGCACATCAGCAAGCTCCTGCCCCGTGTATTCCCTTATATGCCATGGATTACGTGTAAGCGACATCAGCCTGTTGGGTGTGGTGACAATAAGTTTCCCTCCTTTTTTCAATACCCTGAAAATTTCAGCCACAAATTCCCGGTCATTTTTAATATGCTCAATTACCTGGAAAGTAATGGCGGTATCGAAAGAATTGTCAGGAATGCCGGCAAGTGACGGGAGCATGAGTTTCCTGAATTCGATGTTTCCTTCGGCCTGCAACACGGGTTCAAATTTGTCGATGGCCAGGTATTTCTGTGCCGAAGGCGCCAGCAACCGAATGCCATAGCCTTCGCCGCTGCCCAGCTCGATGACGGCGCCTTTTGCAGCCGGCTTCGAAACTTCGTAAGCAAACAGGCAACGGTTGTAGATAACATGTTCTGAAGGATCAAGTACTGAGCTGCGTTCGGCTGTTTGCATAATCATAAATTAGACGGCAAAAGTATAAAGAATGCGGCATTAGAAAACCAGTCGGAAAATATCGTGGTGTTCCTGTTGTGTTCAGAGCACCAAAACACAAGAGCCGACATATCCTGTTTTCGTTATTATAATTTTCCTGAATTCCGGCTGAACAGCTAGATAATCGCCACAAAATCACGCATGAAAATAAACGTAAAATTTACACATGTCATAATTTTCTAATTCTTTTTAATAATTTTAACTATGTAGGTATTTATTATTAATTTTTTTTATAAGTTTACCTGCCCAAAGCTACCGACCGTATCTTTTTTGATTACGATCAAAGTATTAGTTTTTAAAAAGCTTTAAATCAATACTATGAACGCTCAACTATTATTCGGCACTTCCGAAACAGGGTCAAAAGCCAACCTTTCCAAGAAGCATTTGCTCAAAATATTGATCCTTGAAGAACTCTACAGGAGTGGATGCAAGTCAATCCCTGACCTCAGCAAGAGCATCAGGATGAGTACGCCAACCATTACCCGCGCCATCGACGAACTGATGGCCGATGAGCTTATCCTTGAAGAAGGCATTGGCACCTCGAGTGGCGGACGCAGGCCCAATCTTTACGGCATCAATCCCACTTCGCGTTACGTCATGGGCATTGATGTCAACAGGTTTTATATCCGTATAGGCCTCTTCAATTTTCATAACCAGCCTGCCGGCAAAATCAAAGTTTATAACGAAGGCCTTGAAACACAGGAAAATATCCTGTCTTTTATAAAAAAGGCTGTTGCCGAATACATCAGCGAATCAGGCATCGACGAAAAGAAACTCATCGGTATCGGCATCGCCATGCCCGGGCTTATCGATATACACACCGGCATCACCTACAGCTACCTGCATGATGAAAAACCGGCAACCATTATGTTTGAGAACCTGTTCAATCACCCGGTTTTTGTTGAGCATGACACCCGTGCTATGGCGCTGGGTGAGCAGGCGTTCGGCCTGGCCAAAGGCAAAAGCAATGTACTTTGCCTCAATATCGGTTCGGGCATTGGGCTGGGAATGATCCTCAATGGCAAGCTCTACGTTGGTAATTCGGGGTTCTCGGGTGAGTTCGGACACATACAGGTTGATCCGGAAGGTGAACTCTGCTACTGCGGCAAAATCGGCTGCCTCGAAACACTAGCCTCGGGCACCACCATGATAAGGAAAGCAAAGAAGGAACTGGAAGAGGGCGCCACTTCGCTGCTGCGTACCCTTGCCGAAAACGACCTTGAAAACATCAACAGCGAACTTATCCTTGAGGCGGCTCAACGCGGCGACCAGTTTGCCATCGGGCTGCTGTCCAATATAGGTGAACACCTGGGTAAAGGCATTGCCGTGCTTATCCACATATTCAACCCCGAGCTGATCATTGTTGGCGGCGAACTTACCAAAGCCGATAACTACCTTATAGACCCGATACAGCAAAACCTCAACAAATACACCATCTCGAAAATCCGTCGCGACGCCCAGATCATCACCTCCAACCTGGGCAATAACGCCGGCCTGATGGGAACTGTTGCCCTGGTGATGAACAAGGTCTTCAGCCAGGAATAAACTCCTCATTTCCAGGCATTGGCAGGATTTACCACTCCCTTCTTCTCTCCATATACAAATACATAAAGCATATGAGAAACCATATTCATGCATTGACAATAGTTTTGCTGACGGCATTTGCCCCGGCGCTTTTTGCCCAGCAGAAGGTTGTGAATGACTGGGAGAACCCGGCACTGACTTCAGTAAATACGGAAAAACCGCATGTGACAATGATCCCGTATGCTGATGAAGCCCAGGCACTTAAGAACAACCGGGATGAATCGCCATATTATAAAAGCCTGAACGGGCAGTGGTTATTCAGTTTTGCTAATTCGCCTGATGCCGCATCCAAAGAATTCTGGAAAAACGGTTTTGATTATTCTGCCTGGGGAAAGATTGAGGTTCCCTCCACCTGGGAAGTGCAGGGTTATGGTTATCCCATTTATGTAAACACCCGCTACGAGTTCTTTACCGACAACCCCACCCCGCCGCTGGTTCCGCATGACTACAACCCAACCGGATCATACATCACCACTTTCACCCTGCCCGAAACATGGAATGGCAAACAGGTTTTTCTTCATTTCGGCGCCGTAAAATCATTTTTCTACCTGTGGATCAACGGGCAATATGTCGGCCTGAGCAAGGATTCAAAAACTCCTGCCGAGTTCAACATCACAAAATATCTTAACCAAGGAGAGAATAAGCTGGCTATGCAGGTGCTGCGCTGGAGCGACGGCTCATACCTCGAATGCCAGGACATGTGGCGCATGAGCGGCATCAACCGCGATGTCTTCCTGTTTGCCAAACCACAAACCCACATCAGGGATTTCTTTGCTATCGGCAGCCTGGTCAATAATTACCAGGACGGCCTGCTGAAACTCGTTGTAAAGTTTGGCTCACAAAACTATCCTCTCAACGATTACAAACTGAGAGTGAGCCTATTTGAAAAGAATTCACAAGCCCCATTGTTTTCTGAAACATCGGAACTCAAATCCGTCAAAAGCGCCACCGACAGCCTGTATTTAGAGAAAGCCGTCACCAACCCGTTCAAATGGAGCGCCGAATATCCAAACCTTTACAGGCTGGTTCTTTCGCTGGTTGATAGTAAAGGAAATGTCATCGAATCGGTGACTAATCGCATCGGTTTCAGAACCAGCGAGATAAAAGATGGTTTCCTGCTGGTTAATGGTCAGAAGATCAAGCTTAAAGGTGTAAACCGACATGAGCATGATCCGGTGAAAGGGCATGTTATATCGCACGAAATGATGTTCAAAGATGTGCAACTCATGAAACAGAACAACATCAATGCCGTTCGCACCTGTCATTACCCTGACGATCCATACTGGTATGAATTATGCGATGAGTATGGCTTGTATGTTATTGATGAAGCCAATATCGAATCGCATGGCATGGGCTATAACCTTGACCGTACGCTGGGCAACGACCTCCGATTCCTGAATGCACACCTCGACCGCACACGCCGCATGATTGAGCGTGATAAAAACCACCCCTCGGTGATCATCTGGTCACTGGGCAACGAAGCCGGCAACGGGTACAACTTTTACAGTTCCTACCTGCTTGCCAAGAGCCTCGACAAAAGCCGGCCAGTACAATATGAAAGAGCCGGGCTGGAGTGGAATACTGATATATATTGCCCTATGTATGAGAGCGTTAAAGGTATTCTCGATTATGTGTCAAAACACCGCGAGCGGCCACTCATTCAATGCGAATATGCCCATGCCATGGGCAATAGCTCAGGCAACCTGGTTGATTACTGGGATGCTATTGACAATAACGAGCAGTTGCAGGGCGCCTTTGTGTGGGACTGGGTTGATCAGGGTATCCTGCAATATGATTCTGCAGGCAAGAAATACTGGGCATATGGCGGGGATTTTGGCCCGAAGGATGTACCCAGCGACGGCAACTTCTGCTGCAACGGCCTTGTTTTCCCCGACAGGGTTCCGCATCCCGGACTCACCGAAATAAAGAAAGTATATCAGAATGTCAGGTTCAGGTTTGCTGACAACCAGGTTCCTTCGCTTGAGATCACCAACAAAAACTATTTCTGCGACCTGGCTAACAACACATTATTATTTGATGTGATTGCCGATGGAAATTCAGTTATAAAAGCTGAAATACCTGCTCCGGTTATCCGACCGGGCGAATCAACCGTGATTCCCCTGCCATTCAAGCAATTGCTTCCAAAGAACACCGAGGTATTCATCAATGTATATCTGCGCACTGCCGACGACCGCCCATTGCTGGGAAAAGGATTTGTGATCGCTTCGGAACAGTTATCCGCACCGGCAGCCATGCAACTCAAACCATCAGGAAAGACAGAAACGGTAAATTTCAATACGCTCAATGCACCTATTGCTTCGGAAACAGGGTCAGAGGTTAAGGTTACCGGAAAATCTTTTGAACTGGTTTTCAGCAAGGTAACAGGCAGCATGGATAAGTTCAGTTACAAAGGTCAGGACATGATTGAGCAAGGACCGGTTCCCAATTTCCGCAGGGCTCCAACCGACAATGATGCCGGCAACCGCATGTTTAAAACCTGCGAAGTATGGTACAACGACAGTGAAAAAAGAATAACCGAAAGTGTTACGCTCGACAAATCGAATGCACATGCTCCGGTTGTCACAGTGGTTTATAACCTCCCTGCAACTAAGAGCAAAGTCACGATCAGGTACACGGTTTCGGGAAATGCTGATGTAATGGTTGACTATTATCTGCAGGCCGGCGCCGAAAAACTTCCGATCATTCCCCGGGTTGGA
Organism: Bacteroidales bacterium; assembly: GCA_035403045.1. GTDB lineage: Bacteria > Bacteroidota > Bacteroidia > Bacteroidales > UBA4417 > UBA4417. The sequence continues at coordinate 33,749 of DAONEL010000008.1, read as the reverse complement.
CTAAACCTGCAATTGCCGGCTGCTTACCGCAATGTTGAATGGTATGGCCGCGGGTGGGGTGAGAACTACCAGGATCGCAAAACCGGTTCATATGTTGGGCTTTACAAAGCCACCACCGATGAATTGTATGTTCCTTATGTCCGCCCGCAGGAAAATGGCTACCGTACCGATGTAAGATGGGTTGCAATCAGCAACGGAAAAAGCGGGATACTGTTCCAGGGCCAGCCTTTGGTATGCTTCAGTGCACTGCCCTATTCATACGACGACGTCAAAGGATTTTCGCATGGCGGCAAACACATCAACCAGTTGCCTGTCAATACATTTACCGATGTGAACATTGACCTGCTGCAGGCAGGAGTTGGCGGTGACGACAGCTGGGGAGCATGGCCCATGGATAAATACCTGCCGAAGGCAAAGGATTATCACTGGGGAATGAGGATCAGGCCATACACCCTGAAAGAGAGCAGCCCGGCAAAACTTTCCAAGCAACAACTCAATTATTGAAAAGCAAATTAATTAAACATGGGACTATCCTACAATCTACACCGCTTACCTGAAGCAGAATCTGAAATTGAAACTGATGCTTTTGTAACTCGTTTTGAAAAACTTCCGGTTCGGATTTTGCAGTCATCAGCAGCAGGTTCGCAGGTTGCAGCCCGCCGCATTGCAGAACTCATCAGAGAGCGTCAGACTTCGGGCAAAAAAGTTGTCCTGGGCCTTGCTACCGGTTCTACACCGCTCAATGTTTACAGGGAACTCATCAGGATGCACAAGGAAGAGAATCTGAGTTTCAGCAATGTGGTAACCTTTAATCTTGATGAGTATTACCCGATTCAGCCGGGCCATCTGGAGAGCTATAATCGTTTCATGAATGAACGCCTCTTCAGGCACATTGACATCAATCCCCAAAATATAAATATCCCGCGAGGAGACATTTCGAGGGAACAGGTTGCCGGTTTCTGCAAGGAATACGAACAGAAGATTACGGAAGCAGGCGGCATTGACATTCAGATACTTGGCATTGGCCGCACCGGGCATATCGGTTTTAACGAACCCGGCTCAACTTTCAACTCAAAAACAAGGCTGGTTACCCTCGACCGTCTCACGCGTGTGGATGCCGCCGATGCATTCAACGGCGAAGAGAATGTTCCGCATTTCGCTATTACCATGGGCATAAGCACTATAATGGCAGCCCGGGAAATATTCCTCTTTGCGTGGGGTGAGGGTAAAGCAGAGATTATAAACAAGGCGGTTGAAGGGCCTGTTACCGACCTCATACCTGCCAGTTACCTGCAGAATCACCCCGGCACCAGCATTGTTCTTGACCTTGGATCTGCCGCTGAACTCACCAGATTTAAAACGCCCTGGCTTGTCGGAAGCTGCGACTGGCATAATCGGATGATACGTCAGGCGGTACTGTGGCTTTGCACCAGGGTTGGCAAACCTATACTTAAACTCACCGAACGCGATTATAACGACAACGGCCTGAGTGAACTCATCACAGAGCATGGGCCTTTCAGCAAAATAAACATCAATGTTTTCAACGACCTCCAGCATACCATCACAGGCTGGCCCGGGGGCAAACCCGGGGTTGACGATTCAACGCGCCCCGAAAGGGCTCTTCCCTACCCCAAAAGAGTGGTTCTCTTCAGCCCTCACCCTGACGACGATGTAATTTCAATGGGTGGAACCTTTGCCAGGCTGGCAGAACAGCATCATGATGTGCATGTTGCCTACCAGACTTCGGGCAGCATTGCGGTTGCCGACGATGACGCAATCCGTTATCTCGACTTTGTGCAGGACTATGAAGGGATTTTCGGCACCGACTGTCACCAGGGCGCTGAGAAATTCAGGGAAACCATTGAATTCTATAAAAACAAGAAAAAAGACGCAATTGAGCCGGACGAGCTTCTGGAGCTTAAAGCAGCCATTCGCCGTGGCGAAGCAAGGGCATCGTGCCGCTATATCGGCCTGCCGGAAGAGAATGTTCATTTTCTGAATCTGCCGTTTTACGAAACCGGTACAGTGAAGAAAAATCCTGCCGGGGAAGCCGACATACTGCTCACCATGGAATTTCTGAGATCAATAAAACCGCACCAGATCTATGCAGCCGGCGACCTCAGCGATCCGCACGGCACCCATCGCGTGTGTATCGACATCATTCTCGAAGCGCTTGATCGTATGAAAAACGACCCGTGGATTGACGACTGCCGTGTTTGGCTATATCGCGGTGCATGGCAGGAATGGGAACTCGACAAGGTGGATATGGCTGTTCCGCTAAGTCCTGAAGAGGTTGAGATTAAACGTTATGCCATCTTTAAACACCAGAGCCAGAAAGATGGCGCCTTGTTTATGGGCAGCGACAAACGCGAGTTCTGGCAGCGGGCCGAAGAGCGCAACCGCAACACAGCCAGGCTTTACGACAAACTCGGGATGGCCGAATACGAAGCCATCGAAGTTTTTGTAAGATATGACGTTAAATAACCCGGTAATCAACACATTGCAAATCTATCCAAACACATAATCATGGCTAATAACAGCACACAGGCCGCCTCAGGCAAAAGCAGTTACCTGATTCCGATCACGGTTATCGGAGTATTATTCTTCATCTTCGGGTTCATCACCTGGCTCAACGGAACTCTCATCCCGTTTCTGAAAATATCGTGTGAGCTCAACAACGTGCAGGCCTACTTTGTCACCCTGGCGTTTTACATCGCCTACTTTGTGATGGCGCCGCCATCGACAGTTGTTCTGCATAAAGTCGGTTTCAAAAACGGAATGGCGCTCGGGTTGTTCATCATAGCCCTGGGTTCGCTTGTTTTTATCCCCGCAGCACTCACACGCACTTTCGGTCTGTTCCTTACCGGTTTATTCATTCAGGGAACAGGGCTGGCGCTGTTGCAAACAGCTTCCAATCCTTATGTGATTGTTATCGGCCCGCGTGAAAGCGCCGCCAAGCGGATCGCCATCATGGGCATCTGCAACAAGATCGCCGGTGCATTGAGCCCGTTGATCCTCGGTGCTGTTATCCTCAACCAGGATACCACGAATGTTGTGGAACAGCTAAAAACCATCACCGGGGCCGATCGCATCCCGATGCTCGACACCCTGGCGCATAAAGTCATTCTGCCCTATATCATCATTGCCATAGCGCTGACAATCCTTTCCATCGCCTTAAGGTTCATCCACCTGCCCGACGTTGACACTGATAAAGAAGATGAAACTGCAACATCCACCGGCACACACAAGACAGCCTGGTGGCAGTTTCCGCACCTGTGGATCGGTTTTGTAACACTGTTCCTCTATGTGGGAGCCGAAGTTATTGCCGGCGACACCATCATTCTTTATGGCTTGTCGCAGGGTATTGAACTCGACACAGCCAGGACATTTACGACATTCACGCTGCTTTCGATGGTGCTGGGATATATCATCGGTATAATTACAATACCCAAGTTTATAAGTCAAAGCAAGGCGCTGGCAGTTTCAGCGGTTCTCGGGTTGCTGTTTTCGCTGGCGGCCATTTTTACTTCGGGCCTCACCAGTGTTGCCTTTGTTGCACTGCTGGGTCTGGCAAATGCCATTATGTGGCCAGCTATTTTCCCGCTCTCAATCGCTGATCTGGGGAGGTTTACCAAAGCAGGCTCAGCGTTGCTTATCATGGGTATTGCCGGTGGAGCCCTCATTCCGCTGGGCTATGGAAAACTTGTTGAAATGATAGGTAACCAGCAGGCTTACTGGATCTTATTGCCCATCTACCTTTTCATTTTCTATTTTGCTACAAAAGGACATACCATCAGAAAATAATCACAAAACAATAATTCAGTTATGAAACCAACATTGCTGATCCTGGCTGCAGGTATGGGCAGCCGTTATGGCAGTCTGAAACAGATAGATCCTATCGGCCCTTCGGGTGAAACAATTATCGATTACTCTGTATTTGATGCAATACGTGCCGGCTTCGGGAAAGTTGTCTTCATTATCCGCAAAGATATTGAGGACGATTTCAGGGAAGTGTTTGTAGAAAAACTTTCAAAACACATTAAAGTTGAGTACGTGTTCCAGGAACTTAACATGCTGCCAGAAGGCTTTGTGCCGCCTGCCGAAAGGATAAAACCCTGGGGCACAGGCCATGCCATACTCATGGCTGAAAAAGTAATCCACGAGCCGTTTGCTGCCCTCAATGCTGATGATTTCTATGGTGCCGGCGCCTTCGAAGTGATGGCTTCGTACCTTAATTCCCTCACTCCATCGACCCAAACCGATTACTCCATGGTAGGCTACGACCTTGGCAAAACCATGAGTGAGTATGGTTCTGTTTCACGCGGTATTTGCCGTAAGGACGATGACGACTGGCTTGTGGAAGTGACCGAACGTACAAAGATAGCTTACACTGACAAAGGCATTGCCGACCTGCAACCCGGACAGGAGCCGCTTATGCTCGAAAAAGACGATATTGTCTCCATGAACTTCTGGGGCTTCACTCCTGAATATTTCAGGCAAACCGGAGACCTCTTCCGCGAATTTCTCACTTCCAACATACAGGATCCAAAATCAGAATTCTACATTCCGCTGGCCGTTGACTCGCTTATCAAGCAAAAAAAAGCCAGGATAAAGGTTCTGCGCAGCCACGACCAGTGGTTTGGAGTAACCTACAAAGAAGACAAACCTTTGGTAATCAATAAAATAAAACAACTGATACAGCAGGGTTTTTATCCTGAAAAACTCTGGAAATAAGCCGTAATGAAAAAAGACGTCAGGGATATACTTTCTCATTTCTCGATTGCCGGACAATTCTCCGGTGCTACTCCTGTGCTCACCGGGCATATCAACGATTCATACACTATTTACACTGACGGAAACAGTGAGCCAACCTATTTCCTGCAGTGGATCAACAGCTACATTTTCAAGGATGTACCCGGATTAATGCGCAACATACTTGCTGTAACCAATCATCTTGCGTCCAGGCAGCCTTCAGTTCATGAAAATACGGCCCAACTGCGGTTGATACCCACTGCTGAAGGCGAATTTTTCTATAAGGATAAGGAGGAAAATTACTGGCGTTTATACAATTACGTCCCGGGAACACACTCGTATGATGTGGTAGATGACCCCAAAATTGCCTATGAAGGTGGCAAAGCTTTCGGCAAATTCTCCAGTAACCTTGCCGATCTGCCGGCTGATCAGCTTTCAGATACTATACCCGATTTTCACAACATGGAAACCAGGCTGGCCGCATTCTTCCAGTCGGTGATGGATGACAAAGCCGGCCGTCGCAAAGAGGTTGAAGCCGAAATAGCTTTCGTTGAAGAACGTGCGTCGGTCATGCTTTCAATTCCTGAAATGGTGCGGCGCGGTGAAATACCGCTGAGAATCACCCACAACGACACCAAGTTCAACAACATACTGTTCGACGGCAGCAACCATGCCGTGTGCATTGTTGACCTTGATACCGTAATGCCCGGAAGCATACTTTTCGATTTCGGTGACGCCATCAGGACCGGCGCCAATTTTGCCGACGAAGATGAAAAAGACCTTAATAAAGTGGATATTAACCTTCCGATTTACGAGGCCTACACACGGGGTTTCATCGCCAGCACCAGCAAATCACTCACACAAAATGAGAAAGATCACCTGGCATTTGCTGCAAGGTTCATGACCTTTATCATAGGGCTCCGCTTTCTCACCGATTACCTCGATGGTGATCATTATTTCAGAACATTATACCCTGATCATAACCTCGTAAGGGCAAGGGTTCAGTTCAGGCTGGTGGAGAAGATGGAGGAAAATGCACTGTTCATGGAAAACATCGTGCAAAGCGCCCTGGATGAATACGTTACACATTAATCAGTTTTAATACTCTAACCATATGAAAATCAAGAATCTGTTACTGGTTTCAGTATTGCTTCTTTCCGCTTCGGTGATGTTTGCCGGCGGAGTGCAGGTGAATATTGTGCCCAAGCCCATGAAAATTGAAGCAGCTAAAGGAAAGTTTACTTTCAAACCAACAACAGCTATTGTCACCGACCTGAACAATAAAGAACTGCGCCAGCTTGGCAAACTGCTGGTTCAGAAGATCGGAGATGCCGGCGGTCCAAAGCTGCAGATTTCGGGACTAAGCGGAACAGTATTCCCCAAAAACACTGTTGTACTGGCACTCGGAGGACTCACCGCAAACCTGTCGGATGAAGGCTATCAGCTTACTGTAAACAAAAAGAACATCATACTCAGGGCAAATTCAGGCAAGGGTATTTTTTACGGACTGCAATCACTCTTCCAACTGATGCCGCCGTCAATCGAAGCCAAGGCACAAGGTGACGCTGCCGTATTTTCAGTTCCGGGCATTGTTATCACTGACCAGCCCCGGTATCCTTACCGCGGAATGCACCTGGATGTTTGCCGCCATATTTTCCCGGTGGAAACCATAAAGTCATATCTCGACATCATGGCCATGTATAAGATGAACACTTTCCACTGGCATCTTACCGACGACCAGGGCTGGCGCATCGAGATTAAGAAATACCCTGAATTAACAAGTATCAGCTCCATAAGAAAAGGTACACAGGTAGGAAAAACCGACGAACACGACGGCGTTCCTTATGGCGGTTTCTACAGCCAGGATCAGATACGTGATGTGGTGGCATATGCTGCCGGAAAATACATCACGGTGATCCCGGAAATTGAAATGCCCGGCCACGCTGTGGCGGCTTTAACCGCTTACCCAAAGCTTTCGTGCACGGGAGGCCCCTTTGATGTACGCACACAGTGGGGAATCTCCGATGATATTTTTTGTGCCGGCAACGAGGATGTTTTTAAATTTCTTGAAGATGTCCTTACCGAAGTTATCGATCTTTTCCCATCGAAATACATTCACATTGGCGGTGACGAAGCGCCTAAAGTCCGTTGGGAGAAATGCCCCAAATGCCAGGCAAGGATGAAAGAAGAAGGCCTGAAGAATGAAATGGAGCTGCAGAGCTATTTTGTGAAAAGGATTGAGCGCTTCCTTATCTCGAAAGGCCGCAGGATTATCGGGTGGGACGAGATTCTTGAAGGCGGTATTGCGCCTGAGGCAACTGTAATGTCGTGGCGCGGCGTTCAGGGTGGCATTGATGCAGCAAAGCAGAACCATGATGTCATCATGACTCCTGTGGATTATTGCTACCTCGACTATTACCAGGCTGATCCTGCCACCGAACCACTTTCAATAGGCGGTTATCTCACCTTAAAGACCGTTTATTCCTATGAACCCACTCCTCCGGTCCTTAACGAAGAACAGGCAAAACATATTCTAGGGACACAAGGCAACCTGTGGACCGAATATATTGCCACCCCCGAGCACCTGCTGTACATGGCTTACCCGCGTGGCATTGCCCTGGCCGAAGTCAACTGGTCACCGAAAGCCGACAGGAACTGGGACGATTTTTCAAGGCGCATTCTTGATCAGTACCAGCGGCTTGACAACATGGGAATTAAGTACTCCAGGGGATCGTTCAGAACCGATATTACAACCACCCGCGATTCAGTAAACAGCCGCAACCTTGTGAAGATCAGCACCGAAGCCTCTGGTTACCAAATCCATTACACCACCGACGGAATCACCCCTACTGCAACATCTGCCCTTTACAGCTCACCCTTCCCTGTCGATAAAAGCATGACAGTAAAGTCGGTTCTCATTAAAAACGGCATTGTTTGGGGTGAGCCGAGCTCATGCGAAGTTATCAATCATAAGGCTGCAGGCAAACCTGTTACTATACTGAAGCCTTACAGCTTCAAGTACCCCGGAACTGGCAATAACTCGCTGACCGACGGACTTAAAGGAAGCACAACATTTAAAAACGGGTGGCAGGGATACGAAGGCACTGATATGGAAATTGTTATCGACCTGCAAAAACCTGAAACCATCAACTCTATCACCACTACTTTCGTCCAGGATCCTTCGTCATGGGTAATGTATCCCGTTGAAGTAAAATACTTTACAAGCACCGACGGCAAAAACTGGGATCTCGCCGATACTTTCAGCACGCCACCTGCTCAATCAAAAGGCAAAGCCGACCGCGACTTCAGTACGCAACTTAAAAGTGTTACGGCCCGTTACATCAAAGTAGCCGCCGTGAATACCGGAAAACTTCCCGAATGGCACGAATACAAAGGTCAGCCCTGCTGGATGTTTGCCGACGAAGTGGTTGTAAACTGATAACAAACCGGCGGAAATACCCAAATTTGAACTTCAGAGAAATTTTCACCAAACCTATCCGTATCTTCGGGTAGGTTTTTTCGTATGATCAAAAGCCTGCCGAATACACAATTCTGCCGCTATGAAAAAGTTAAGTGCCCTGTTTATCCTGCTTACCAGCCTGTATTCATTCAGCCAGAGCACCCAGAACCCGGTGCAGCATGTTATCCTTATCGGTATCGATGGCGTTTCGGCCGAAGCATTTCAGTATGCTTCCACGCCTTTCATGGATGAGTTGGTGGCCAAAGGATCTGTATCGCTCAAAACGCGTGGTGTGATGCCTACTGTGAGCGCACCAAACTGGGCCACTATCCTGTCGGGTGCAGGCCCTGAGCAGCATGGTGTAACCTCCAATAACTGGAGCATTCAAAAACACGGCTTCCAACCAACAGTTTGCGACAGCGACGGCTATTTCACTTCCATTTTCACCCTCATCAGGCAACAGAGGCCGTTGGCCAGCACAGCCATGATCTTCGACTGGGAATGGCTTGGCACTTATATTAACAAAAAGGTTGTCGATACCATGATCTATATTACAGGCGCACAACAGGTTACCGACGCTGCTGCTGACTACATCGTGCGAAACAAACCCTATTTCACCTTCGTTTATTATGGCCATCCTGACGAAACCGGGCATGCCAAAGGTTTTAATACAGCCGATTATTACCAGGCCATCAGCGAAGTTGACGGGGAGATAAGGAGACTTATCGACTCGGTGAAACATGCCGGAATTTTTGAGAATACTGCCTTCATTATCACTTCCGATCATGGTGGCAGAGGTTACGGCCATGGTGGCGAGAGCATGATTGAAATTACCGTGCCATGGATGATATTTGGCCCCGGCATCAGGAAAAACGCGGTATTGCAGGATCCTAACAATCTCGAAAACACTGCACCAACAATTGCCGATATCCTGGGAATGAAGTTGCCGGTTGAATGGACAGGAAAACCTGTGCGTGAAGCGTTGCTCAAAGCAAAAGAATATTCAAAGTGGCAGTTCAGCAGCTATGTGCCAAAACCTCAGTGTTCAGTTAAGGATGGTATTTATCTTTCCCCTCAGCCGGCGGTGCTTACATCAAAACTGAACGATGCTGATATTCGTTACACCCTTGACGGAACAATCCCTGATCTGAAATCCAGGAAATACTCCGAACAGATACTGCTTGCCACACCAATCAGTCTGACGGCTGTTGCTTATAAGGGCAGCGTAAGAAGTGAACCGGTAGTTGTTAATGTGAACATAATCAAAGGTATAAACAACGTTGAACTGCTATCTGGGCCGTCGGCTAAGTATCCGGGCAAAGGGGCAATAAGCCTGGTAGATGGCAACAAAGGCACAGCTGACTACACTAACGAAGCCTGGTTGGGATATGAAGGCACAGATTTTGAAGCTGTTGTGGATTTCGGGAAGAAGCGGGATTTCTCGCGGCTGGGGCTTGAGGTGTTGCAGCAACCCGGAAACTGGATATTTCTGCCTGCGCTTGTGGAATATTCCATTTCAGACAATGGCACCGATTGGCAACCGGTTTGCGAAATTGACCCGGCAAACATTGACGACATCAGGCTGGACGGCCCGGTGCTGCTCAGCCGGAAAATCACTTTCACTTCGGCCCGATACCTCCGGGTTAAAGCGCGAAATAAAGGAGTCTGCCCCGAAAGTCATCCCGGAGCAGGGCAGAAAGCCTGGCTGTTTGTGAGTGAAATCATCGCCGAATAACAACGGCTAAGTGTCTTAGCGTTAACTTTGCAGAAAAATAAACCATGTCCTTAACAATTGTTACCGGAGCTGCCGGATTTATAGGAAGTTGCCTGGTGGGGAAACTCAACGCACTGGGAATAAGCAGTATTATTGCCGTTGATGATTTCAGCAATCCTGAAAAAAACAGGAATCTCGAAAACAAAACAATGGCCGGTGAAGTGCATCGGGACGATTTTTTCACCTGGCTCGAAGCAAACGCATCCGATGTAAGCATGGTTTATCACCTGGGCGCACGCACCGACACCACTGAGTTTCATTGGGAAATCCTCGAAAAGCTCAACCTCAGCTTTACAAAGGAAATGTGGAAAGCCTGCACAAAATACCGGATTCCGCTGCTTTACGCCTCCTCGGCAGCTACTTACGGACTTGGTGAACACGGCTACCGCGATGACCACGATGTGGTAGAACTGCTCAAACCGCTGAACCCTTACGGCGTTTCGAAAAATGAGTTTGACAAGTGGGCGCTTAAACAGCCGGCTTCACCACCTTTCTGGGCAGGAGTGAAATTTTTCAACGTTTATGGCCCCAACGAATACCACAAAGGACGGATGGCATCGGTAATACTTCACTCTTTCAGGCAGATAAGCGAAACCGGTAAGGTAAAGCTGTTCCGGTCACACAATCCCGGTTTTCAGGACGGTATGCAACTGCGTGATTTTATTTACGTGAAGGATGTTGTTGATGTGCTCGTCACCATAATGGAAAGAAAACCAGAACCGGGGCTATACAACCTGGGAACCGGCAAAGCGCGCGCATTCCTACACCTGGCAAAGGCTGTTTTCAGCGCATTGGGTAAACAGGAAAATATTGAGTTTGTTGATACCCCGGCTGATATACGCGATAAATATCAGTACTTTACAGAGGCCGATATGGGCAAAATGAGGAAGAACCTGTCCATGGACCTTAAATTCCACTCACTTGAAGATGGTGTTCAAGATTATGTAACGGAATATCTTGCGAAAGGAAATTACTTCTGAGCAGGGCAATCAGAGTAAGAACGCCAGGCATTAATTATCTGCGATTTTTTAAGAAATATTCCAATCCTCAGGTAATTCGCATTTGTCCGGCACTTAGTCCCCCAGATCGTTGCGCAATTCCAGCAGGAACCGTTTGATGTGCCTCAGTGTTTCCACAACTTCTGCATTATTGGGTGTGCCGGCAGGCTTTCCCTCTTTTAGTTTGGCCTTAGCGCCTTCAATTGTGAAGCCTTTTTCCTTCACCAGGTAAAATATCTTATGAAAATTGTCGACATCCTGCTGGGTAAACTGGCGGTTGCCTTTTTTATTGCGATGGGGCTTAATGATATCGAATTCCTTTTCGTAATACCTGATGAGTGAGACATTCACACCAAAAATATCAGCCACCTCGCCCATGCGATAGTATAATCGTCCGACTTTTTCTTTGCGCAGGGCCATGGAGTGTGGTTATTGATTTAAAGTTTTATGTTTGAAGTTTGAAGTCAGGAGGTTAGAAGAGATTCGGTTGTCATTCAGTGGTCATTCAATTGTCATTCAATTGTGGTTTAAGGTTTTGGGACTCGGGTTAAAGGAAAATAAAAACAATTTCAAGTTCCTTATTGCCTATTTCAATTTTCAATCCCGATAGCTATCGGGATCAATTTTCAATTATCCTTTTCCTGTTTCCTGTTTCCTGTTTCCTATTTCCTATTTCCTATTTCCAGTTTCCTAACCATTTCCCATTAACCAACAACTTCAAACATTAAACATCAAACTTGAAACATGAAACTTTAAACATCAAACTCTAAACTCCCCTAGTCCATAGTCTGCGACGGTTTCGATGAGAGCTCAATCATATCGGCGTATTCTTTGGTTGTGATGTCATTAAAGAAGTAGTAAATCGGGTTAACCGGATTGCCTCTCAGGCGAACTTCATAATGAAGGTGCGGAGCGGTTGACTTTCCTGTATTTCCCACATAGCCAATCACTTCGCCACGTTTTACCTTCTGCCCTACCCTGGCTTTGATCCTGGATAAGTGCGCGTAAAAAGTTTCATATCCATATCCGTGGCTGACCTTTATCGAGTTACCATAACCGCCTTTGTTATATTCAGCTTCGGTAACCACCCCGTCGCCGGTGGCATAGATAGGAGTTCCAACAGAGGCTGTGAAATCAATACCTTCGTGCATCTTGGTCACTTTGTAGAACGGATCGGTGCGATAGCCGAAAAACGAGCCTATACGGCGCAGGTCACTAATATCAACCGGCTGAATGGCAGGTATCGAAGCAATCATTTTCTCTTTTGACTTTGCCAGCTTGAATACTTCATCAAACGACTTCGACTGAACATACACCTGGCTGGTGATCTGATCAAGCTTTTTGGTGGTGTTTATAAGGATATCGGAATTATTATACCCTTCGAGCCGTGCATACCTGTTTGTTCCGCCATACCCGGCCTTGCGCACCGAGGCAGGGATAGGTTCCGTTTCGAAAATTACCCGGTATATGTTATCGTCCCTGTCCTGAAGGTCATTCAAAACAAGCTGAACATGGTCGAGGCGGTCGTTCAGTATTTTGTACTGCAACTTATACTGTTCCACTTCGCGCTGCAATGCTTTTTCGCGCGGCGAAGCAAAAACATTGTACAGCACAACGAGGCCCACCGCCCCGAATACCAGGCCAAACGCCAGGGAACTCAGCAAGCGCTTCAGCCGGTCCTTCATCGTTACCCTGACCTCTTCGATTTTGAGCGATTTCGTGTTAAACTGGTATCGTATTTTGGCCATTTTTTATTCCTTTTTTATAACGCCCGATTCCCAACTAAATGAAATACATGGAATTCAAGCCATTGAAGGCAAAATTAATTATTTACCTTAAATTTGCATCCCTTTTTCTGCTAACATTTGTTAATGCAGTAATTAAAGCACCTGCGATACAATAATTTAGAATTCAGATAAACGGCTAGTATTCATAACACCTGAACTTAACAGAAATAAGTTAACAATCGATGACTTCAGCAGACATTCGTCAGACTTTCCTCGACTTTTTTGCATCAAAACAGCATACCATTGTTCCATCGGCGCCTATGGTTATTAAAAATGACCCCACGCTGATGTTTACCAATGCGGGTATGAACCAGTTCAAGGACATATTTCTTGGAACCGCGCCGCTTAAATATCCGCGCATCGCTGATACACAGAAATGCCTCCGTGTTTCGGGCAAGCACAACGACCTTGAAGAAGTAGGTCACGATACCTACCATCATACCATGTTTGAGATGCTGGGAAACTGGTCATTCGGCGACTATTTCAAGAAAGAAGCCATTGCCTGGGCCTGGGAGCTGCTTACGGTTGTTTTAAAGATCGACCCGTCGCGGCTCTATGTCACCGTTTTCGGTGGCGACAAAAATGATAACCTTCCCGTTGACCAGGAAGCCTTTGATATTTGGAAACAATGGATAGCTGAAGACCGTATTCTGCACGGGTCTAAAAAAGATAATTTCTGGGAAATGGGTGACACCGGCCCCTGCGGCCCCTGTTCCGAAATTCATGTGGACATCCGCAATGATGATGAACGCGCAAAGGTTCCCGGACATACGCTTATCAACAAAGACCATCCGCTTGTTATCGAGATTTGGAACAACGTTTTCATACAGTTTAACCGCATGGCGAACGGCTCACTGGTACCGCTGCCTGCCAAACATGTTGACACCGGTATGGGTTTTGAGCGCCTTTGCATGGTGTTGCAAGGCAAACAAAGCAATTACGACACCGATATTTTTACACCAATCATTGGTGAGATATCGAAGCTCTCGGGTATTCCTTACGGGGCTTCACCCAAAAGCGATATTGCCATGCGTGTGATCGCCGACCACCTCAGGGCTGTAGCCTTTGCCATTGCCGATGGCCAGTTGCCATCCAACGTTAAAGCCGGTTATGTGATCAGGAGAATACTCCGCCGGGCAGTTCGCTATGCCTACTCCTTCCTCAATGTTCGCGACCCATTCATTTTCAAGCTGTTACCGGTACTAGAAAAACAGATGGGCGGCCAGTTTCCTGAACTTGTGAAACAGTCAGAACTGATACACCGTGTGATGCACGAAGAGGAGAACTCATTCCTCAGGACTTTGTCGATTGGCATTCAGAAATTTCAGCAATACACTCAGTCACAGGAAACTACAAAAACCATTGCCGGTGATTTTGCCTTCGAGCTTTATGATACATATGGCTTCCCTATCGACCTCACTCAGCTCATGAGCCGCGAACTTGGCTGGACAGTGGATATGGACGGGTTCCAGGTGCGCCTCGAAGAACAGAAAAACCGTTCACGTAAAGATGCAGCCATTGAAGCCGAAGATTGGATTGAACTGATTCCTTCTACCGGCAGTGAATTCGTGGGTTATGATTTTGCCGAAATCAATGTAAATATCACTTCGTACCGCAAGATGATCGTGAAAGGCAGGGAAGTTTACCAGCTTGTTTTCGACAAGACACCTTTTTATGCTGAGAGCGGAGGACAAACAGGCGATACAGGTTATATAGAATCGGCCGGTGAACGGATCATGATCACCGATACCAGGAAGGAGCACGGGCTGTCCGTACATCTTGCCGATAAATTGCCTTCAAATCCTTCGGCCGTATTCATGGCTGTTGTGGATGTACACAAAAGAACCCTTACAGCCAACAACCATTCCGCCACACACCTGCTTCATCATGCACTGCGCGAAATACTTGGCAGCCATGTTGAACAGAAAGGCTCATTCGTAGGCCCGGAATACCTCAGGTTTGATTTTTCTCATTTCCAGAAACTTACCGATGAGGAGACGGCCCGTGTTGAAAAAATGGTTAACCAAAAAATCCGCCTCAACAATCCGCTGGATGAGCATCGTTCGGTGCCTATGGAAAAGGCAAAAGAGATGGGAGCGCTGGCATTTTTCGGTGAAAAGTATGGCGACTCGGTTCGCGTGGTTCGTTTTGGTGAATCCATTGAACTTTGCGGCGGCACCCATGTGAAGGCTACGGGGCAGATCGGGTTATTCAAAATTGTGAGCGAAAGCGCTATTGCTGCCGGCGTGCGGCGCATCGAAGCGATCACTGCCGACAAAGCCGAAGAATATTTTAACGAACAGCTTGCCATCGTCGATCAGCTTAAAGCACTTGTCAGGAATCCCAACGATCCGCTGCGTGCTGTTCAGCAACTCATCGACCAGCAGTCCGAACTCAAAAAGCAGCTTGAATCGCTGAATGCCGAAAAATCAGGCAAACTGAAAGACGAACTTGCTGCCAAGGCCGAACCTGTGAACGGGCTGAATTTTATTGCTACCCGTGTTGACCTTGATGCACAAGCCATTAAAGACCTGGCCTTTGCTTTGAAAGCCATGGTCGAAAACCTGTTCCTTGTTCTTGGTAACGAATCGGATGGCAAAGCCGGGCTAACGGTAATGATCTCCGACAACCTGGTGGCTGAGCGGCAACTGAATGCAGGCCAGATCGTTCGCGAGCTGGCAAAGAACATCCAGGGTGGCGGTGGCGGCCAGCCTAACTATGCCACTGCCGGAGGTAAAAATCCTGACGGATTGTCAGCAGCCTTTGAACAGGCAAAAAAACTGATCAGCTGATTTCTCTATCCCTTTTCAGATAGCATGATTCATTGAGTCATGCACCCTGCCGCCTTCACAACGTACGGTGCGTGAAGGGAACTTGTCAATCATGTTATAGTTGTGGGTTGCCATAAATACGGCACGCCCTGTCCTGCGGATGTCGAAAAGCAGTTGCATGATACCTTCCGATGTTTCGGGATCAAGGTTTCCGGTAGGCTCATCGGCAAGTATAAGTTCGGGGTCGTTGATAAGGGCGCGGGCAATGGAAACACGCTGCTGTTCGCCTCCCGACAACTGGTGCGGCATCTTAAACCCTTTGGTGATAAGCCCCACTTTATCAAGCACTTCATTCATGCGGTGGCGCATGGCATCCTCGTCTTTCCAGCCGGTTGCCTTCATTACAAATATCAGGTTGTCGTTCACACTCCTGTCGTTCAGCAGTTGGAAATCCTGGAAGACAATGCCTATTTTCCGGCGCAGGTAGGGAATATCCTTACGCTTTATCATCTTCAGGTCGTAACCGGTTACTTCACCTTCTCCTTCTTTGAGCGGCAGCTCGGCATACAGTGTCTTTAAAAGGCTGCTTTTACCGGTACCTGTTTTTCCGATAAGGTAAACAAACTCTCCGTTCTTTATTGTAAGCGAGACATCAGAGAGTATGAGGATGTCCTTCTGGTATATAAAAGCGTTGCTGAGTGAAATGATCGATTCAGGATTCATAGGCTGGTTATCTTATGCCAAAAGTAGGCATTTTAATACAATACATGATCAACCGGCAAATTTCCGGCTGATGGTGAGGTCAGAAACAATCCGTTATTTTACAAGGCCTGCAAATCCCATAAAAGCAAGCGAAAGCAGTCCGGCAGTGATCAGTGATAAGGGAAACCCTTTCATTCCTTTGGGGTAACCGTTCAGTTCGAGCTGCTCACGGATACCGGCCATGAGGATGAGCGCCAGGGTGAAGCCTACGGCAATTGAAGAGGCATAAACAACGCTCGATATGAGGTTATAGTTTTTCTGTACGGCAAGTATGGCAATACCAAGCACGGCACAGTTAGTAGTAATAAGTGGCAGGTAAATTCCCAGTGCCTGGTAAAGCGATGGTGCTGACTTTTTCAGAATGATCTCAACAACCTGCACAAGGAATGCGATGATAAAGATGAAGGTGATGGTTTGCATGAACTCAATATGCAAAGGCACCAGGATGAAGTTCTGTATGAGGTAGGTAACCAGGTTTGCCAGAGCCATTACGAAGATAACGGCTGCACCCATACCTACAGAGGTTCCTACTTTGTTTGAGACACCCAGGAAAGGACATATCCCGAGAAATTGTGCCAGCACAACATTGTTAACGATGAGTGCCAGTATGACTATTTTGATGAGTTCCATAAACTGATTTCTTGCTTTAGTTTGCTGTCATTCAAACACTTCTGCCGGTTATATTGAGTATTTCCTCTTGATGCTGTTCATGATAGCGATGAGGTAGCCGAATGTGATAAAAGCGCCGGGAGGCAGGATAAAGATGAGGATGGTGCGGGCTTCCTGCGAAACCAGCCTGATATCGAACACTGAACCGTTACCCAGGATTTCACGAATCGAACCCATAAGTGTGATGGCCAGTGTGAAACCTATTCCCATTCCCAGTCCATCGAGCAGCGCGGGGAATACATTGTTTTTCTGTGCAAAAGCTTCGGCGCGTCCCAGGATTATACAGTTCACAACGATAAGCGGTATGAATATTCCCAGTGTCTTGTAAAGGTCGGGTGTATAGGCTTTCATCA
>DAONEL010000008.1:8157-16323 GCA_035403045.1 Bacteroidales bacterium | reverse complement strand
AGCGGTATGAATATTCCCAGTGTCTTGTAAAGGTCGGGTGTATAGGCTTTCATCACAAGATCGACGATGGTGACAAAGGTGGCGATCACCACGATGAACGCGGCAATGCGCACCTTATCGGGAATGAGGTTCTTGAGTGCGGCTATCATCACGTTGGAACAGACCAGCACGAAGGTGGTGGCTGCCCCCATCCCTATTCCGTTGATGGCTGCAGTGGTGACAGCCAGCGTAGGGCAAGTGCCGAGTACCAGCACGAAAGTCGGGTTTTCTTTCAGCAGCCCGTTGGTAAAGTTTTTAAATACGCTCATTTGATGCCTCCTTTTGTTGTATCGGCCGGAGCGGCAGCGTTTTGCAGGTTGTTCATGTAAAGGTTGTAAGCTTTTTGTATTCCGTCGCAGTATGCCCTCGAACTAATGGTAGCTGCCGTGATAGCATCCACGGTGCCCCCGTCTTTCTTCACTTTCAGCAGTTTATCCCTGAGGGCGCCTATGTTCAAACCGTTGAATTGCCCGGCAAATTTCGGCTCTTTCATTTTTGAACCCAGGCCTGGTGTTTCTTTGTGCTCGAGCACGACAATTTTATTGATAGATCCGTCGGGTTTAAAACCAACCATTAGTTCAAAGTGGCCGCTGAATCCCTTGTCGGTGAAAGTCTTCACGGCACATCCCACAGGCTGGCCGTCCTTTGTGGCGTTATAAAACTTCAGGCCATCTATCTCTTTTGCATCGGCTGTAGGATCGTTGTTAAACTCCGGTAAAACATCTTTCACTGCCTGTATTTCCTTGTCTTTGTTTGCCTTCTCTATCGGCCCTTTGGTGACACCATACACGAAGCCAAGCGCCCCGGCCATCACTGCCGATATCAGCAGCAGGCACAGGACCATGTTTTTGAGTGATGATTCAAGTTTTTTTGACATGTTGAAACACTCTTATTTTATTTAATTTTCTTTTACTATGCTTTGACAGTCTCTCCAAACCGTTTTGGCTTGACATATTTGTTGATGAGAGGTGTCACTGCATTCATGATCAGTATGGCAAATGAAACGCCTTCGGGATAGGATCCCCACACACGTATAAGCACGGTGAGCAGGCCGCATCCTGTTCCGAAAATGAGCATTCCTTTGGTAGTCATGGGTGATGTGACCATATCGGTAGCCATAAACACCGCCCCCAGAATCAATCCGCCGGCCAGCAGGTGGAACACAGGATCGATGTACCTTTCGGGATTGATAAGCCATAGCACTCCGGTAAACAGAAAAACCGTAAGCAGGTATGAAACCGGGATATGCCAGGTGATGATTTTGCGGAAAAGCATATATATGCCCCCGATGATGAGTGCTATGGCTGAAACCTCACCCAGCGACCCGCCGATATTTCCCATCATAAGGTTGGCATAGCCGGGAAGCTTGGAAGCAAGTTGCGAAATTGTTTCCCCGTTTTTAATTCCTTCTGACAGGGTACCAAGTGCGGTAGGACCTGTGAGCGCGTCAACCAGTACAAAGCGGTTCTGCACCGGCAATGGCCAGGAAGTCATATCGACAGGGAACGAGATGAGCATGAAAACACGCCCTGCCAGGGCCGGGTTGAACGGATTCTTTCCGAGACCGCCAAACGACATCTTTACAACGGCAATAGCAAATAGGCTCCCGATCACAAGTTCCCACCACGGCAGGTTGCTGGGTACGTTGAAAGCCAGCAATATACCTGTAATCACGGCCGATCCGTCGCTGAGGGTTGGTTCTTCTTTCAGGATAAACTTAGCCACCAGGTATTCCACGGCGACGCATGTAAACACTGCTACGGCGATTGAAAGCAATGCTCCCAGGCTGAAATACCAGAAGGAAACCAGCATGGCGGGCACCAATGCCAATACCACGCCCCACATAACTTTTTTAACACTTTGGTCACCATGTATATGCGGTGACCCTGATATGGTGAGTAATTGCATAGCTTTACCTGGTTCTTGTACGGATGATCTGACCTACTTTATTTTTCCCCAGCCTGAGATAGTCGAGCAATGGGCGGCCTGACGGACAGGTGAACTGGCAACTGCCACATTCCATGCAGTCCATTACACGGTCATTTTCAGCTTCTTCCCACAGCGCTGCATTCACTTCCCGTTCCAGCAGGTAAGGTTCCAGGCCCATGGGGCAGGCTGAAACACACCTTGCACAGCGGATGCAGTGCTGTACCTGCATTCGTTTCGACTCGACAGCCGGGAAGAGCAATATGCCTGAAGTACCTTTCATCACGGGAATATCAGCCGAATTGAGCGCTTTTCCCATCATGGGCCCACCGCTGATGATCTTGCCTGTATCTTCAGGAAGTCCTCCGGCTTTTTCAATAAGTTCCGATACAGGTGTACCAACCCGCACCATGAAATTGGACGGCGAAGCAAGTTTTTCACCTGTAACGGTGACTACTCTTTCGAAAAGGGGTTTGTTTTTCTGAACGGCTTCATAAACGGCAAATGCAGTTCCCACGTTGTTAACCACGCATCCCACCTCGATAGGCAGTTTCTGCGACGGCACTTCGCGGCCCGTCACCGCTTTAATAAGCTGTTTTTCAGCACCCTGAGGGTATTTTACCTTAAGGGCTATCACATCTATTCCCTTATATGATTTCGCCAGTTCCTGCATGTGAGCGATCGCATCCGGCTTATTGCTTTCGATGCCAATCGCGGCTTTCAGCACACCCAGGGCTTTCATCAGTATGGTAATGCCAACCAGTATCTCCTCCCCTTTCTCGAGCATAAGCCGGTGGTCGGCGGTGAGATAAGGTTCACACTCCACACCATTGATAATGAGAACTTCGGCTTTCTTCCCTTCGGGAACCATGAGTTTTACATGGGATGGAAAAGTTGCACCGCCGAGGCCAACGATACCCATTTCGTTGATCTTACTGATGATCTCCTTTTGCGAAAGGGTACATTCGCGCACTATGGTAACGCTGCGGTCGATGGTTTCGATCCATTCGTCGCCGGCGCAATCGATGAACACGGCTTTGCGACGGTATCCGCTCGGATCGGTGATATCATCGATCTTTACGACTTTCCCCGATACACTGGAGTGGACATTGGCCGAAATGAATGATTCGCCTTTTGCTATCAGCTGGCCGACTTTAACATCGTTACCCTTGTCGACAAGTGGTTTTGCCGGAGCCCCGAGGCTTTGCCCCAGCGGGATGTACACTTTTTGCGGTGGTGGCAGCACCTCGACTGCCACAGCAGCCGAGAGCTTGTTTTCATGTGGATGGACACCGCCTTTTTTAAATGTTTTCAGCATAATGAATGCCTGTAATATTAATCCTTAAAGTAGGTACGAAATGATTCAGCCGGGTATCAGGCAGTAACCTCTTCCTGCACTCCGGCAGGTTGTTTTGGTGCCCGTGGCTTGAAATTGAGCTCATGGATGGCATTGGTGGGGCACTCTTCCACGCATTTGCGGCAGAGTGTACACTTCTCAAAGTTGATATATGCCAGGTTGTTCTCCATGGTGATGGCTTCAAAATTGCACACTTTTACGCATTTACCGCAGCCGATACAGGCCACTTCACAATTTTTGCGTGCCACGGCACCTTTCTCGGTATTTACGCAGCTCACGAATATGCGTTTGCTCTTGGGGCCTTTCTTTCGCAGTTCAATTATGCGGCGCGGACAAGCTTTTACGCAGGCCCCGCAGGACGTGCATTTGTCCTCGATGATAACCGGCAACCCTGTTTCTGCATCGATATACATGGCATCGAAAGTACAGGATGCCACACAGTCACCCAACCCAAGACAACCGTTGGGGCAGCCGCTTTCGCCATTGTAAAGCGCGCTGGCAAACTGGCAGTTCAAAGCGCCGTCGTACTCCACTTTTTTGGGTGCATGAGCAAAAGATCCGTTGCACCTCACCACTGCGACCATCGGGTCTTTTTCCTCGGCCACGAGTCCCATAATGGCAGCAACCTGTTTCATCACATTGCTGCCACCTACCGGGCAATTCAGGTTTTCGAGAGTTCCTGCTTTCACAATGCTTTCGGCAAAATTGCGACAGCCGGCAAACCCGCAACCGCCACAGTTGGCGCCCGGCAAAGCATCGGCCACCTCGTCGATGCGGGGGTCTTCAATAACCTTAAACTTTTGAGCTACTACGTAAAGAATTGCGGCTGAGGCTATTCCGATTATGCCCAACGTAGCCACCGCAAACAAAACGGCCTGATTCACTTCAGCCTCCTTTGTTTAGTTTTTATTCATTTTGGCCGGTAATCGCAGAGTCCGGTCCCAGCCTGCTTAGATTCAGGCAAATGTATATACTATTCTCAGATTGGTAAAAGATATTTGAGCCTTTTTTATTATGTCTATCCTGTTGATTTATTGTGGATTAAACATACAAATGTTAACCAATTAACATTAAAATTCCTGCATATATCAATAGTAATAAGGCTTTAAATAAGATTTTTAGAATTGATTTAAATTGGGAATAAGCAGTCAGGGAGATACAGTCTGATACCGATAATTTTACAAATCCATCAATCCCTTTATTCTCTCGCAAAACCTCGTTGCGTAGTATTGAAACCTTGTCTCTCAGTTTCTTTCATAGCCTGTCATTCGCATTACAACCCGATTACCGGCTATTCGAAATATTTATGTTTAAAGAAAAATGCAAGATTTACTAAAGCAATCATAACAGGCACTTCAACCAAAGGCCCTATAACAGCAGCAAAGGCTTCGCCGGAATTCATTCCGAATATAGCAATGGCAACTGCAATGGCAAGTTCAAAATTGTTGCTGGCTGCTGTGAACGATAATGTTACCGATTGCTCGTAAGTGGCCCCCATCTGTTTGCTCATGAAAAATGAACCTGCGAACATAATTACAAAGTAAATCAGCAGAGGTATTGCAATCAGGACTACATCGAGTGGTATTTTAACAATGTATTCACCTTTGAGTGAGAACATGACAATGATTGTGAAGAGCAAGGCAATAAGCGTTATCGGGCTGATTTTAGGAATAAATTTGTTGTGATACCATGTTTTGCTTTTTACGCGAATAAGAATAAAACGTGTAAGGAACCCGGCAATAAAAGGAATACCAAGGTAGATGAATACACTCTCAGCAATTTGTCCTATGGTAATGTTTTCAACGGCATCGTTTGTAGGGATGCCAAACCAACCCGGCAGAACCGCGATGAAGAAATAAGCATAAACGGAGAAAAAGAGTACCTGGAAAATGCTGTTGAAAGCGACCAAACCGGCTGCATACTGTGTATCGCCCTTTGCCAGGTCATTCCAAACAATAACCATCGCTATGCAACGTGCAAGGCCAATCATGATAATGCCGTACATGTATGGCAGATTTGCATTGTTCTCGCCCGGAAAAAGTTTGAACAGGATGATTGCCAGGGCAAACATAAGAACCGGGCCAATTATCCAGTTTTGAATCAAGGATAGGGTCAACACTCTCCAATTGCGGAAAACATCGCCCAACTCTTCGTATTTAACCTTAGCCAAGGGCGGGTACATCATTAATATCAGGCCAATAGCAATAGGGATGTTTGTTGTGCTTTCGGGTGATGATTTCAAGGATTCCCAGAACTTCGCAATGGATGGGAATAAATAACCCGACATAACACCAATAAACATGGCCAGGAAGATCCAAAGGGTAAGGTACCTGTCGAGGAATTTCAAACGGGGCTGAGATGGCATATGATTTGGAAATTTGGAAATTGGAAGATTTGGGAATTGGAAAATTAATTTATTGATTTGGATGAAATGATGATTTTTGAAAGGATGTTTGTTATTGATCTTAATTGCTCCTTTAGCTCCGATGGATTTGGATAATTTTTGGAGAGTTCACAGAGCGTGAGCCAATATTCAGTTTCATCAGCTTCTTTTGCCGCTATTTTTATTTTGTGAATAAAATCAGCTTTGCTCTCAGCGTTTTGTGCCTCCCTCACATTTGCTCCAATCGAGGTGCCAGATTTCAATAATTGCCTCGCAATAACATACTTTTTTACATCTTCAAGTTGCTCTGCATAATCTATTATCTTAAGTGCAAACTCAAGTGTCAGCTTCATAATCAGATTTTCCTTGTCGTTTCTCATATTGCTGGTATTACTAATTAAACGATTCATTTTCAAATCCCCCAATTCCCAAATCCTCAAATTTTCAAATTATTATAAAATCCCAAAAACCCTTCTTTGATTTCATCCCTGACTCTTCGAAACTCTGACCAGATATATTCATCAGTTCCGGTAGCATGGCTTGGATCGTCGAATCCGATATGAAGACGATTTTTTACTTTACCAAGGAAAGCAGGACAAGCCTCATTTGCACCGCCGCAGACAGTGATTACATAGTCCCATTCATCGTTAAGATATAAGTCAACCGAATCGGATGTGTGATGGCTGATGTCGATACCGGCTTCTTTCATAACGGCGACTGCCTTAGGATTAAGCTTGCCAGATGCTTCGGTACCTGCTGAACAGACAATGAGGTCTTTATCAAAGGATTGCAGGAAGCCATGTGCCATCTGGCTGCGGCAACTGTTTCCGGTGCAAAGGATCAGGATTTTCATAAATGCAGATGTTTTTTAAATAAAGTAGATCCAAATAAAGTACATTCCAGTAAGAATAAACAAACCAGCGACAAATCGTCTGAACCAGACTTCAAATGTTTTGATTTTGTTATACATTTTTGCCACACTGCTGATGCTGAATGCAATGAAATACGCTAGCATAATTACAGGTAAACCAGTAGCCACTGCAAAAGTTGGCAGAAGCAACAGCCCTGACGTATTTGCCAGCACCATTGGTATTAACATGCCGAAGTACAGGACACCGCTGTAAGGACAAAATGCAAGAGCGAATAATATGCCCAGCAATAAAGCTCCCCAACCGGTACCGAGTTTGACCTTATCGGCAAATCGTTGCATTAAACTGCCCGATGAGCCTGGTAACCTGATAATGTCGAGCATTAGGATGCCGATTATTACCAGGAGAGGACCGATCCATTTTTCGCCGTTCGATTGAATGGCCCTGCTGACGTGGAATTTGCTGGCGCCAAAGAAAAGGATCAGGCCTATGCCGGTATAGGTAATCGCTCTGCCCAGGGTATAGTACAAGCCATTCAGAAAGGCTGTTCTCCGGCTTTCAACATCCTTACCGATATAAGCGAGTGCTGTGATGTTGGTCGCCAGCGGACAGGGGCTGATGACTGTCATCAATCCGAGAAGGAAGGCTGTGAGAAGCGGGACACTGCTTTGGTCGATCAGGTTTTGAAGGAACTCCATTTTTTCTAATTTGAGAATTTGGGAGTTTGAAAATTTGAAAATGGATTTTCAGGGTTTTCTGAAAATTTGATTATGTCAATAGCTAACTGAAGTGACTTGTTTTCTATGATGTTCACTTTATCAGTACTCATAATTGCTAATTATTTCATTTTCAACTTTTCAAATTATTTCAGATTTTTCTCGATTTCGGCTTTAAGACCGGCAATGAATTTTTCAGCCTGGTTGCGGGAATAGCTGAAAGCGAAATTTGTGAAATCTGTTGTCTTTTCTTTATTTCCATTCACCTGGGTAAGAAAGAGGGATGATCCGTCAGCTTCGTACTTTTCTACCATCGCTTCATTCTCTTTCTCAGATACATCAAGAGAAACAAAAGTGATTACACCGGATTTCAGCTTATCGGCGAAATAGGTGTTCAGCGTTTTTTTAGTGTTTTCTTCAATTGACAAGCAGGTAGGGCAGCGATGTTCAGCATGGAAATATACTAGCTTCAATTTTGCCGGTTTCTGTGCAAAGGAGAGCGTAACGGCAAGCAGTATGATAGATAGAAGAACGATCTTTTTCATGGTTGAATGATTTGGGTTAGCACTTTGAAAGAATTTCCTTGATTTCGTTTACTGAAGGGACCCTTCCATAAACCATGACTTTTTCATTCACCACCAGGGCGGGTGTGCGCATGATGCCATAGCTCATGATTTTTACAATATCTTCTTCCTTAACGACAGAAGCATCAAGATTAAGCTCAGCAACAGCATCCATAGTTGCTTTTTCGAGGTTTTTACAGTTGGTACATCCGGTGCCTAAGATTTTGATTTCCATTGTTTTTGATTTGAGGATTTGAGGATTTGGAGATGTGAGGATGTGGAGATGTGAGGATTTGAGGATGTGAGGATTTGA
>DAONEL010000008.1:4858-8057 GCA_035403045.1 Bacteroidales bacterium | reverse complement strand
TGAGGATGTGAGGATTTGAGGATTTGGAGATGTGAGGATTTGGAGATGTGAGGATTTGGAGATGTGAGGATGTGGAGATGTGAGGATTTGAGGATGTGAGGATTTGAAGATTTGGAGATGTGAGGATTTGGAGATTTGAGGATTTGGAGATGTGAGGATCTGGAGATGTGAGGATGTGAGGATGTGGAGATGTGAGGATGTGAGGATGTGAGGATTTGGAGATGTGAGAGTTAGAAGATAAGGTTGAAGAGGAACCCAACCAGGAGTATGCCCGTAGCCACAACACCAATGAAGGTGAATATGAGCGGGAGTTTAAGCACTTTTCGGAGAATGATCATTTCGGGTAGTGATAATCCGATGACTGACATCATAAATGCGAGAGATGTGCCAAGCGCAGCACCTTTTTCTATGAGAGCCGAAACAATCGGGATAATTCCGGCTGCGTTGGAGTATAGCGGGATGCCTATAATGACAGAGAGCGGAACAGAGTACCATGCTGATTTACCCATGAACGATGCCATGAAATCCTGCGGTACATAGCCATGAACACCAGCACCAACAGCAATGCCGATAATTACATACAGCCATACTTTACCGACTATTTCTTTCACTGCTTCAAAGCCACGTTTTATTCTCAGCAGGAATGACATTTTTTCATCTTCCGGATGATCGCCCGATTTTATCTTATACACCCAATCCTCCACCCATTTTTCGAGATGCAGGCGGCCAATTACCCACCCGGCAGTGATTGCAATTGCCAGGCCTGTGAGCACATAGATGACTGCCGTTTTCCAGCCGAACAGCCCGAAAAGCAATACTACTGCCACTTCGTTGATCATGGGTGCGGCAATAAGAAAGGAGAAGGTCACACCCAAAGGAATCCCTGATTCAACAAAGCCGAGAAAAAGTGGAATGGCAGAGCAGGAACAGAAAGGAGTTACAATTCCAAGCGAGGCAGCCATTACATTACCTGTAAAAAGTGATTTACCTTCAAGGGCTTTGCGTGTACGTTCGGGAGAGAAATAGGTGCGTATGATGCCTACAAAGAAAATAATCAGTATAAGCAGCAATAGTACTTTGGGTACTTCGAAAATAAAAAAGCGTATCGATTCGGTAAGGTGAGAGCCGCGCGGAAGCTTAAGAACACTGTCAATCAGCAGGTTGGTCAGCGGTTGCAAATAATGATAAAGGAGGAACCATGCAGGCAGGAGCAGCAACAGCATGTATTGCCGCTTGTTTACCGTTTTTATGGAATCAACCATCATTGACAAGAGTTGTTAAAGTTGTCGCTTTTCAGGTGAAGGAAACTCTCCATCAAGGCGCCGGCGATCTTCCAGTTTTCCTTGTTGATACAGTATTTGATCCGCGGCGGGTTGATTTCTCCCTGGATTAGTCCTGAGGCCTTTAATTCTTTGAGATGCTGAGAAAGGGTGGAGAGAGCAATCGGGAATTCATCGGCAATATTTCCACTGTAGCAGCATGACCATTTCGCCAGTATTTCAAGAATTTTAATGCGGGCCGGATGGCCCATGGCTTTTGCAAAACGGGCCAGTTTCACCTGGTCCTCAGTATATGCTACGTCCATGATTGTAACGATATTAGTATTTCGCAAAAATACGAACAATGGAATACGAATGACCTGTTACTGAAAAATATTAATCAACGCCGGCCCGGGTAAGGTGCATGAGTTTTTCGCATGAAAGCAGCACTGTTTCAGCTTCGAAATCATGCACTGCCATTGGCTTCGATTAAAATATTTACTGACAGGCTGATCAGTAAAGCAATGGAAGGCTGGCTGATTATTGGTCAGAGGTACCCTTAATTTTGGGAATTTCAATCATATAATCTGAGGTGAGAAACCTTAAATTACACCTGTAATTCCTGGTCGAAAACTCAACGCAATAATCACATTTACAATCTGTTATTCAATCCTGCTCCCAGATATGGTTAATCGCCTTTACCTTTTATTCACCAGGAATATCTTTTCGGCACAATATTCAAACAGGTGATAGCCTGCCGCTCCCTGGCTTACCAGGTCGAAAAGCACCTCAGGCTTTGTGATGAGTGTGCTGCCTATAATTTCAATGTTTTTGGAGAACAGCACATCGGCGATCAGGTTGCTCGAAGGGCCGATAACAGCTATCTGTGCATCTGCCGGGCAGGCTTGCAGCAGTTCGTCAAATGTGTTGTTCACCATAGTAAGGCCGGTGATGATCACTATGCCGGCATCGCTCAGCACCTGCGGAAACTCATGTGCCGGGCTGAAATATTGCATATGCGCCGGAAGCATGGCGTCAGGATTGAGTTCCAGCACCCGTAGCGGCCTCCCCGAAGCAGCAATTTTACTGATGTATGTATGAAAGGCGCCAACAATCACCACCTTGTGCTCTTCACCGGGACGCAGCAGGTCGGTGAGATCCACACCACGCATAACAGTTGTGCCCTTTTCCCGGTTGATGCTGCCAGAGACTGCATTGAGCACCGCTACCTTCAATGTATTGATGAGTGATGATGATTTACTGGTCTCAAAAAGCTGTCCGATGGTCCGGCCGGTGATTTTGAGCGGAGTAAATTCTCCGTAGTCCCTGTTCTCTTTTGCACAGTGAATGTGGTCATCCACCTCCGAACTGGCCAGTCCGAGGCTTCCGTCAGAAAGCTTTACCGCCATCATATTGGAGCCTATCCGCAACTCAGCAATTGTGATGCCGAGCATTGCAGGGTAAAACTTTTTCAGGTATTCAACATTCTCTTCAATAATCATATCATTCCTTTCGCAGGTTCAGATTGTGGCAGCATAAAAATTGTTCATGATTCCGCAACAAATACCGCCTGCCGGTAATTTCCCTCAAAGATATTACTGATTCCGGTTCCTGAAAGTAATACCGGCAAAGATTCCGTTTAAGCCTCACGGTTTGTGATCAGCAAACCCAGGATACGCTGATGGAAGGAGCAGTAAGAAAAGCCGAGGTAAACCCAACCGCCTGCTGATGCAGTATCCGAAAGGCAAATGATCATCTGATGAGTAATCTCCGTGAACCTGCTGCCATTTATCACCCCCGTTATGAGATATCATCAGGCAGCCCGGTGAGTATGCCTTTGGTGATATAGATAGGCCTCACATACCTGCGCATAGAGCGGCGGACGATGCCGAACCAGATACCCGCGGCCACCGTCAGCACACCGTACATTGCCAGCGTCC
>DAONEL010000008.1:1675-4758 GCA_035403045.1 Bacteroidales bacterium | reverse complement strand
ATGCCGAACCAGATACCCGCGGCCACCGTCAGCACACCGTACATTGCCAGCGTCCACGACAGCCCGATAGCGCTTGCCACCGATCCCGAAATAAGGTTGCCAATCGGCCCGGTGCCCATGAGCGCCATGGCATAAAAGCTCATCACACGTCCCCGCTTGTCCTCGTCGGCAATGGTCTGCAGCATGGTATTGATTGCCGATAGCGAAAGGATCATGGTCATGCCGCCGAAAAACAATATTGCCATTGAAAAGTACAGGTTGCCCGAAAACGAAGCCAGCATAATCGACACCCCGAGCACTATCACCGCGGCAGTTATGATTTTTACCAACCCCAGCACCGATTTGCGCGAAGCCATATACAATGCAGCGGTAAGCGCTCCCGCACCCATTGCTGACATAAGATATCCCAGCGTATCGGAGCCGCCGTGCATGTTCTCCCTGGCATAGGCAGGCAGCAGCACGATGTACGATAGGCCTGCAATGCTTAGCACGGCAAGTATGATGATGAGTGTGCGTATGGGCATGGAACGGAAGGTATAATGAAATCCTTCGGTAAAACTTTCCCTGAAATTTGATGAGCGGGTGGCAGGTTTCCGGGCCGGAATCCTGATGAGGAACAGCGCCACCAGCACGGCAGCAAAACTGATGGCATTCAGCATAAAGCAAATGCCTTCGCCCACAATGGCAATCACTATTCCTGCCACGGCAGGGCCTATAAGCCTTGCACCGTTGAAAATGGCAGAATTCAGCGCGATGGCGTTGCCAAGGTCTTCGGGTTTCGATATCAGTTCGATCACCAGCGCCTGCCGCGCAGGGGCATCAAATGCCGTGATAAAACCGAATACAATGCTCAGCGCGATGATATGCCACACATCGATGAGGTTAAACATGACCAGAAGCGCCATGGCCAGGGCCTGCACCATGAAAAGCAACTGCGTGATTTTCATGATGCCCAGCCGGCTGTACCGGTCAGTGACCACTCCTGTAAACGGCGTAAGAAAAAAGTTTGGTATCTGGCTGGTAAAGCCGATGAGCCCAAGCAGAAAGACTGATCCCGTGAGCCTGTACACCAGCCAGCTCAGGGCAAGGTTCTGCATCCATGTGCCGATAAGTGACACTCCCTGCCCGATAAAGTATATCCGGTAATTCCTCGACCGCAGCGAAGTAAATACCCCGCTGAATGTGCGCCATCCTTTATGTACAATCTTCCCGCCGGGCATGTTGGTAAGCTTTTCAGAAAACAAAAGTATAAAACTGGCGAGAAACTGGAAGAACGGAGAATGGAGAATGGAGAACGGAGAATGGAAAATGGAAAATGGAAAATTGAAAATGGAAAATTGAAAATTGAAACCGCTACTTTGCGAGACCCGGCTCACCGGGTCGAAGCAAACTTAGGTAGTAACCGGGGTCTTGGGAAGAACGGAGAAAGGAAACTGGAAACTGGAATTTGGAAACTGGAAACTGGAAACTGGAAATTGAAACCGCTACTTTGCGAGACCCGGCTCACCGGGTCGAAGCAAACTTAGGTAGTAACCGGGGTCTTGGGAAGAACGGAGAAAGGAAACTGGAAACTGGATACCGTTACCTTGCGAGGCCCGGCAGGTCCGCATTCCATCCATGCCCTTGCCCACTCCCATCGCAACTTTTACATTTAGCGTTCATCATTTTACATTTATCATTTAAAAAAACGGGGCGCCCGCTTCCAGCAGGCTGCCCCGTTTCAATTAACGCAATAAAGCGTGAGAAGTTACGCCGCAGCCTGCTGTTGCGCAGGAACCAGCGCAAAGTCCACCACCAGGCTGTCGCCGGAAACGGCTGTTACCGTGATGGCAGCAGGTACCTCATAGCCATCGAGATGGCAGCTTACGGTATATGTACCGGCTTCCAGTTCTTCAATTACATATACACCGTCTTCATCAGTTGTTTCGATAGTTTCGGGTGTGAGGAGGTTGATGACCGCATTGGCCAGTGGCAGTCCTGTGGCGCTGTCGGTCACCGTGCCGGAGATTTCGCAGAGTTCGGCATCGGTGCCGCCATTTCGCGACCGTTTATACCTCCTCTTTCTAAGGAACATGTACTGACTAAAAAATTCCGGGAAATCATCCTCAAGATACCTCACATATGTATCCAGTTGCCTCTTAAGTATCTTATTATTGGTTTTAATAAGCACCCTGAGGTCCTGGCGGCTCTTCCTCCTGTCAGACAGGCGGTAGCCGGTAATGTCGAGCGTTTCACCGTAATTGTTCATCATCGTTTGAAAAGCTGAAAGCCGTTCGTCGGTGAGGGAAGCACCCAAGCCGCTGTTTTTAAGTGCCAGCAGTTCGTTGTACACATGCACGGAATTCTCGTAAAGCTGGTAAGCCGAACATTTCTTCCATTGCGTGTCATAGTTCATCAGGGTAACAAGCAACGTCTGGTTGTCGATATTGGTGGCAATAGAAATACCTATACCCAGTATTTTCGACAATTCCTTACGTAAGCGGTTCTCGCTATCCATCTTTGGGGTTCTCACGGTGGAAACCGGCCGCATCAGCTGCGACAGAATTTCCCCGATCCAGGAGGTGTTTGCGAAAAAGGCATCGCGCGCCGGCAGAATATCTGCCTGTTCATTGAATGCTTCAGCATGGTTGTCAATGACATAACCGATTGCTTTGAAGCTTTGGTGTTTTTCGATTTCTGTTTTCACTTTTGAAAACTTTTTATTGATGAATAATAATTTGATTCAGGGCTGTCCTTATTTTTACCTGTCAACCGGCCAAAAAAAGGTGTGCCTCTATATATCTGTAAAATTCATGACAAAAACACTGTTTAACTCTCTGACATATAATAATATATAACTATATGGCAAACTGCTGGATATATGAAGGAAAATTGCCCGAACCAAGGAGTTTTTTGACCGATAAATGACCTCATGTGATTGAATAATCAAACATGATGATTTCCGGCAAAGAATTGCGGAAACACTGACAAGAATTGCGGAAACACTGACAAGAATTGCGGAAACACAAACAAGAATTGCGGAGACACGAACAAGAATTGCGGAGACACGAACAAGAATTGCGGAGACACGAACAAGAATTGCG
>DAONEL010000008.1:0-1575 GCA_035403045.1 Bacteroidales bacterium | reverse complement strand
AATTGCGGAGACACGAACAAGAATTGCGGAAACACGAACAAGAATTGCGGAAACATGAACAAGAATTGCGGAAACACGAACAAGAATTGCGGAGACACAAACAAGAATTGCGGAAACACGAACAAGAATTGCGGAAACACGAACAAGAATTGCGGAGACACGAACAAGAATTGCGGTGACACGAACAAGAATTGCAGTAACTCTAACAAAAACTCAGGAAAGTGTCCAAAAAAGTGTGTAAATAGTGTTTGACTACGCCAGTTTTTTGACCATTTGACACAAGGAGGAAATTTTATATATTAACATTGTTGTTAATAAATTTTTTACATTGTTTATATAATTGATAATTAATCATATAGAAAGTAATAATGGAGAAATTAATTCTATCAACCAATAAAAAATAAATTTAGAAAGAGTCTAAATTGTCTATACAATTCAAAAATTCGTCCAAATAGCGAAAACAAAATCCGGCATCAGAGATTACCAGGCTTGGAAATGCAATTCGCTAAAATTTTCCCGGCAGCTAACATTTCAAAATATTTTCTCATTTTCCCCCTTTAAAATCAAGGGATTCAGAGCGCATAAATAAAATCGTGCGAAAAATGTGTCCGACAGAATTAATAGGTCTATAAAGGGCCTAAAATAATTACCCGCGAAGCATTTATAAAACCGGGACCTATTCATCTGAAATGTTTAATCAATGGCTGATTTTGTTTAACAAATTTCAACATACTGATTACCTGATTGTTTATAACTCAATTTGGTTGCAGTGAAATGCGTGTTTAACTTTGCCATACAGTATTTGAACTAATCTTTAACCTTTAATGAAGTGCCTGCAATGACAAAAATTAAATTACCCTTTGAAAAAGATGGCTGAATTTAAGGACCTCAAAAAAGCTAAAGTAACTGAGTTATTATCGCTGATAGCAATTGAAGAAAATTCCTGCGGAATTTCGAAGCCGGCACTGGCAGAATTTGTTGGCAGGTATAATGAACGATTCTGGAACATCTGCAAAGAAGTTACAGGCAAAAAGCAGAAGTTTTATCTCAACCTTGACCTGAATACCTACCAGGACGCATTCGCCAAAGTGTGCGAAGAAGCAGGCTCGTTTAAGAAGCTCCTCAGGAATGCCGGAGATGCCGATATTGACAGGGTTATACTTGCGTGGATGGGCGAATTCGCGCAGCAGGCTATGGACAATATTATTAAGAGAGAAGACGAATTCAACTCGGCACACAAGCTCGTGGGGGAATACGACAAATATGAGGCGCATCATTTCGAAATGCAGCTTTCGACTGATGAAATAAAAGAGAACGCGAGAGCTGAGGAAATGGAGAGGCTTGAGATGCTGGATGATAAAAAGAAGCTTGATGAAGCCCTGGCAAGGCTGAGCAGGCGTGAGCGTGAAATACTGCTCGAATATTTTAAGCCCAAAGGCAAAAGAAAGTACATACCTGAGGCGAGAATTGACTATCTTTGCAGTCGGTGGAAAATTAGCAGGGAATACCTGCACCAGGTAAAACACAGGGCTTATCTGAAGGTATTGCACCATTGCATCGCCAATGAAGAAAACA
>DAONEL010000007.1:27301-45864 GCA_035403045.1 Bacteroidales bacterium | reverse complement strand
TTGGTATGATAATCGTCGAGCATGCGTTTCATTGTGAAATGAGGTGCAATACCCGAGATAGTGTTTTTGATATGGGCGACCCATTTCTCAGGAATTCCATCCGGTCCGCGGTCATAGAAAGTCGGAACAATCTCATCTTCAAGGAGATTATAGATTGTTTCTGCATCCAGTTCATCCTGAAACTGCTGGTTCTGGTAATCTCTTTCTTCTTTCAGCGCCCAGCCAGCTCCTGGAATATAACCTTCGGCCCACCAGCCGTCGAGAACGCTAAGGTTTACAACGCCGTTCATAATGGCCTTTTCACCGCTGGTTCCCGAAGCTTCAAGCGGGCGTGTAGGTGTATTCATCCATACATCAACACCCTGCACAAGTTTTTTGGCCATGTCCATGCCATAATTTTCAAGGAACACCACTTTACCGACAAATTGCGGCATACGCGAAACTTCAATGATGCGCTTGATAAGGTCAGCTCCGGCTTTATCGGCGGGATGAGCCTTACCGGCAAAAATAAACTGGACTTCACGGCCTTTGTTATTAACAATCTCAGCCAGCTTCTCAAGATTTGAAAAGAGCAGGTGTGCGCGTTTGTAGGTAGCGAAACGCCTGGCAAAACCTATTGTAAGCACATCTTTATCAAGCGAATCAACTATTTCGATGATGTGTTTCGGGTTTTCATGACTATAGCCCATTGCCTCGGTATAGCGATTCTTGATAAAATCAATCAGATCGCTGCGCAATTGCTGGCGGATACTCCAGATTTCTTTATTGTCAACTTCCTGAATTCGTTCCCACAGTTTGAAATCCAATTGGTTATCGATGAAATTATCTCCAAAAACCTTGCGATACAACTGTTTCCACAAACGCGACGACCATGTTGGGAGATGAACCCCATTGGTAACATAATCAATATGAAGTTCTTTTTCGAAAAATCCATCATACATGTTCTTGAACATGGCACGCGTAACCTGGCCATGAATGCGGCTAACCCCGTTCATTTCCTGCATTAGCCTGGCTGCCAGCACACTCATCGAGAATTTCTCATCAGGCTTATTCTCAATATACCTGCCCAGATTCATGAAAGTATTCCATGATATGTTCAGCCTTTCAGCATAATGAGGAATGTATGTACGGAGAATATCTTCAGGGAAAGCATCGTGGCCGGCAGGAACAGGCGTATGCGTGGTAAAAAGGCTCGATGAACGCACTACTTCCATTGCCTGGGCAAATGAGAACTTCTTTTCCTGGACGAACTCGCGCAAACGTTCGATGCCAATAAAAGCTGCATGGCCTTCATTGCAATGGTAAAGATCAGGATTTGCACTAATTGCTTCAAGGAAACGGATGCCTCCTACGCCAAGCAAAAGTTCCTGTTTAAAACGGTTTTCAAGGTCACCGCCATAAAGCTGATAAGTAATTGTACGGTCGTTTTCCTGGTTTTCATCCAAATCAGTATCAAGAAGGAATAATGGAATCCTCCCGACATCGATACGCCAGACTTTTGCAATCAGGTTACGCCCTGGCAGAGCGATCTTAATCTGCACCGGCAAGCCGTCGGCATCATTTACCGGGCTGACAGGAAGCAGGTTGAAGCGCTGCTGATTATATTGCGGCACCTGTTCACCAAAGGGCGACAACAGTTGCTTGAAATATCCGTACCTGTATAAAAGCCCTATGCCTACCATATCGGTGTTGGAATCGCTGGCTTGCTTAAGGTAATCACCGGCCAGAACACCAAGTCCGCCTGAATAAATCTGTATTGAATCGTGCAGGCCAAACTCCATGCTGAAGTATGCAATCCGTGGGCCTGATTTGGTCTTTCCAACCTCCATATACGCTTTAAAGTCGGCATAGACCTTATTCATCTTTTCGATAAAAGCTTTATCTGATGCCAGTTTCTTGAGTTGTTCCAGAGAAAGTGCGTTCAGAAGAGGAATTGGATTCTTATCAAACTTTTTCCATAGCGAAGGGTGTATTGAGTAAAACAGCTCAACAGCTTCAGCATTCCACGACCACCAAAGGTTGTGACTCATGATATTGAGAGGCTCAAGGGCTGAAGGAAATGATTGCCTAATCATGACCTTTTTCCACTCCGGCTGAGTATGAGGTTTAGCCGGCAAAGCCTCCACAACCTCGGTATGGCGTTTATCCCTGAACAGTTCCGACCGCAGGGCAGCTTTATTTAATGCTTTATCGTAAGCCTCCTGATAATAAACCTCCAGGTTGTTCCACAGTGCTTTCTGTGCAATCTCAATGGCATGTGAAGCATAATGTTCACGTTGCTTAGTTTCAATATTATTGAATTTCCTTACGACTTTAGAAATCTCGTCGATAACTTCACGATTATTATCATCGTCACGGTCAATCACGGTGATAACGTCGTTACCGCAGTTTTTCCTTGCCCAAAGTCCGAAGCCAGCCAGTGAAGTAGTAACGGTTGGCACTCCATAAGCGAGGCTTTCAAGCGGTGTATAGCCCCAAGGCTCGTAGTAAGATGGAAAAACAGAGAGATCAAAAGCAGGCAGAAGATCATAGTAATCAATGTTGATTATGCCATCATCACCAATAAGATAACTCGGTACAAAAAAGATTTTTACTTTATCCGTCCCTGAATTATTCAGCCCGCATTCCTTGATTGACCTGAGTATGATATCATCACTATGATCAAACAAACCATGTGTTAAGTACTTACCGGTGGTGGGAGAAGAAAAATCAGGATTGCCGATACGCTCAGCCAGGCCTGAAACCGGGCCGTAATGGTGGGCGGGAATCATGATGAAAGCCACCAAAGGTTTTTTCAGCTTTTCTTCCTTATTCAGGTTACCCAGCGATTTGATAAACAGATCAATACCTTTATTCCTGAATTCGTAGCGTCCGCTTGTTACCAGGAGCAGACTGTCAGTCGGGAGTTCCTGGTTGAGGATGGTTTCGGCAACGGCAAGCAGGCGCTTACGCCCGGCTTCACGCTTTAGTTTAAGGTCTTCCTGGTTGGGAATCAGTTTCTCATCGAAGCCGTTAGGAGTAACTACATCAGGCTTTCGCCCCAGGAAGCGCTCGCATTCGCGGGCTGTAATATCACTCACCGTTGTGAAAGCATCACTGGCAAGGGCAGAGTGCATTTCAAGCGAATGCTTTGCCAGTATATTGAACCGCCGTGAAATTTCACCGCTGTCGTAGTCGCTGAAATGACTGTATAGCGGCAGATTATTGCCGGCTATTGAACGTCCAACCACCGTGGCATGAGTAGTAAATACACAGCCCACCTGGGGAACATGATGGCGGAGGTAAAGAATGCCTGCCCCGGTCATCCATTCATGAAACTGAGCAACAATCTTATCCTGTGCATTAAGGTAGAACTCATAATAACTCTCCACAACCTTGCCGGCAGCGTAACCAAAAAGCGCCGGCTCCACATAATCCCAGTTGCCGGTAATACTGTCGAGCTTATAGGTTTCCCAAAATTCGGCAAATATCTTGTCTTTCGACGGGAAGTAAGTTGTGAAATCAACAAGGATGACAATCGGATTGCCTTTAATATTCCAGCGGCCTACTTTTAGTCTAAGCCCTTCCGATTCGGCAGTTTTGCGCCAGGAACGAAGTAATTCGGGATCTTCGGTAAAATATGGGTTTTGTCTCGTTTCTTTCCAGACATCAGGGCCTATCAGAATGAAATTGTCTCCCAGTTCTTTTTGAATATCCGGTGCTTTGGTAGAGACGACTGTGTATATTCCTCCAACTTTATTACAGACTTCCCAGCTAATTTCAAAGATATAATCAGGTTTTGTAAAATTTTCTTGAGTCATACGGTTAGTTAGTATTGGTAACTACGGGCTTATTCACCCGGTTTATCAGTAACAGAATTACTTTGAGGCAGTTTTATGAGCAAGTAATGAATCGCAAAAGTACTACTTTTTTGAAATCATATTCATCACTTTCGATAAGTGCGACCATAAACAATCACACTCATTCAATCATATATACCTGATTGACAACAACATATTCTAGTGATTCAGTATCACTAAAACTCCAAAAGATCCATGGCTCCGGCCTCTGTGAAAGGGTAGCAGAACAAGGTTCAGGCAAAACGGCCCGGAGGGACGATGAAGGTTACTTTGCTTTCCTGGTGGTGACTTTTGCAGCAGCTTTTGGTTTGGCGGGCTTAGTTTCTTTTACCGGCTTTGCTTTTATTGTTTTTTGGGGTGCTGCCGGTTCGGTTTTTTCAACCTTTTTCAGAGGTTTCCCTCCGGCAATCCTATTCTCACTGTATTCTTTAACGCGGATGAGAAAATCAGAAACCACATTCATGTAGTTAATGAATGCTTCATAAGGAGTGCTGTAAGGGTTGAAATAATGATGCACTGCACCGTCGCTGAACCATTTGGTACACATATAGTAGAAATGGTCGCTGCACTGCAGGCGGTTCCAGTCACGAATTAATTCTTCGTCATCGCAATCGGCCATAATGTCAGAGACCGAGTAAAGTGTATCGAATGCTTCATCCTGCAGGTCGTTACCCAGCCAGGCAGTTACGTCGCGTTCCTCATCTGCCCATGATATATTATAAGGCACATCGAGGGTGGTAACCGGGTCAAGCAAATCAGCCAACTGCGAAGGTGTGCGGAATATCCACTTTTTCGAATTGAGCACAATGCCGGGTAATGCTTTCAGAAATGAAAAAATGCCGCTTTCAGCCTTCTGATGCTCGCCAAAAGTTTCATAATCCATAAATAAATTCACCACATCCTGCTTCTTATCGATGATGTTAAGCCAGTTGAGGTATTTGTCAGCAGTGAGCGGCCATTCACCCCAGCTTGACTGTGAAAAACGGAAAGCAATATCGTCGCTGAGCTGGTAATTACGCATTAACAGCTTCAGCTGCGGATGAGGCCGGCTATTGTACAGGAAGTTAGGACTCTTCCAACCCAGAACCTGCTTAGCGCCTTCGGTGAGCATCATTTTATACCCCAGTTTGTAAACCTTATCGGCAATGTCATTGGAATAGATCAGTTCGGTATTGCGGAAGGTAACAGGTTTAACGCCAAACATTTGTTCGATTGTTTCGGCATGTTTCTTAACCTGCTGCATAAACTCGGCTTCATCTTTAAATGCGGCCAGCGAATGCGAATAGGTTTCGGCAAGAAACTCAACATTTCCTGTTTTAGCAAGCTTCCTGAAGCTTTCAATGACTTCGGGGGTATATTTTTTAAACTGCTCGATAGCCGTACCTGTGATGCTGAACGATACCCTGAAATTGGGGCCATGCTCCTTAATTAGGTTCAGCATGATTTCGTTAGCCGGCAGATAGCAATTTTCAGCTATTCGCTTGACAATATGTTTGTTCTGGTAATCATCGTAATAGTAGTGGTCGGCACCGATGTCGAAAAACCTGTATGTGCGAAGCCTGAACGGCTGATGAACCTGGAAATAGAGGCAGATAGATCTCATGGCTCTTATTATTTATCGTAGTTACTTTTGATAGACTTGATTATAAACTTCAACAATGTGGGCGGCGGCATTTTCCCATTTCAGATTGTTAACTTCTTCAGTACCATGTTGCCTGAACATAGTGGTGAGCGATTTGTAATGCAGAAGGCTGTATATGGCATCAGCCATGGCATCTATATCCCAGAAATCGACCTTGAGAACATGGTTGAGTACTTCGGCAACCCCGGATTGTTTTGAAATCACAACCGGAACATTCGACCTCATGGCTTCAAGCGGTGATATCCCGAAAGGCTCGGAGACTGATGGCATTACATATACATCGCTCATTGCAAACATCCGGTCAACATTTTCGCCCTTCAGGAAGCCTGTAAAGTGAAATTTGGAAGCAATTTTTAACCGTGCTGCCCGGCGGATCATTTTCTCCATAAGATCACCCGTGCCAGCCATTACAAACCTGACGTTCTGATCGCGTTCCAGCACTTTCTTTGCTGCCTCGATGAAATATTCAGGCCCCTTCTGGAATGTGATCCTGCCCAGGAATGTGACAACTTTCTCTTTTACATGCTTTTCACTATCAGCCAGTTCAGCTTTTTCAATTGGCTCAACTGCATTGTGAACCGTAAATACTTTGTCGGCATTAATCCCGTATCGTTCAATCACGATGTTCCTTGTAAGGTTGCTCACTGTGATCACCCGGTCGGCTTCTTCCATGCCTTTGCGTTCAATATCGTAAACATTGCTGTTGATATTCTCGCCCGAGCGGTCGAACTCGGTGGCATGCATATGTACCACAAGCGGTTTGCCCGAAACATGTTTTGCGGCAACACCAGCCGGGTATGTAAGCCAATCGTGAGCATGGATGACATCAAATTGCTGTTCCGATGCAAGTGTTGCCCCAATGAGAGCATAGCGCGAAACCTCGGTCATAAGGTCCTGCCCATATTTTCCCGAAAAAGTGAAACGTTCGGCAAAAACCGGATTCATCTTTTCTTCTGTTGATCTCAGGTCCTCGGCAACCATCTTTTCAAACTCAACAGGCCCAACATAAGGAATGAGGTTTGACCCGATTTCCATGAAGGTGATCTGGTTCCAGTAATCCTGAAATACCGGCTCCCTCATTTTCACCGTCACATCACTGGCATTAATCAGCCTGACGGCTTCCTGGCTTTCATCGCCATAGGCTTTCGGAACAACAAAAAGAACGTCGATACCATGCTTCAGCAGTCCCTTTGTCATTCCAAAACAGGCTGTACCTAATCCCCCGGTGATGTGCGGCGGGAATTCCCACCCAAACATCAATACTTTCATCTGCTATATTTATTAAGTTATTTCTTTGTTTTTTTCGCTGGTTTATATTGCTCCAGTAACCATTTCATTCGTAATACTTCTGCTACGCTCCAGGCCTGGCTTATGGTTCCTGAAGGTTTATGAGGCGGATCTCCGTCATAAAGTTCAGATATTGAACCTATTCCATGCTCTGTCATTACATCTTCCATCCCATTGTATATCTTAGTGATAAATCCAACGCCTGATTCTTCGTGCAACTTGAGGTAGCCTTCGGCAAAATGCCCCAGCAGCCAGGGGAAAACAGATCCCTGGTGATAAGCCCAGTCCCGTTCAGCCTGGTTGCCAGTGTATTCAGGTTTATAAGCCGGATTTTTGGGTGCCAGGGTACGAATGCCCCTGGGAGTTAATAATTCACTTATCACCCGGTCAATTACTCCTTTACGCTGGTCATCATCGATTGGTGAATAAGGCAATGAAGTGGCAAATATCATATTGGGCCTTACCGAAACATCCCTGAAATCAGCGTGGACATAATCAGCAAGATATTTCTTATCAGCTATCCAGAACGTATGAACAAACTCTGCTGGTATAATAGCAGCTATTGATTCCCAGTCATTTACAAATTCAGTATCGCCGGCTTTGCGTGCCAGTTCAAGTGCAAACATTATGGCATTGTACCATAAAGCATTGAGTTCAACAGGCAGACCAATACGTGGTGTAACCGGGTGGCCATCAACAACAGCATCCATCC
This sequence comes from Bacteroidales bacterium, assembly GCA_035403045.1. Lineage (GTDB taxonomy): Bacteria > Bacteroidota > Bacteroidia > Bacteroidales > UBA4417 > UBA4417. The sequence continues at coordinate 38,384 of DAONEL010000007.1, read as the reverse complement.
AGGTAACAGCATATCCCTCTTCGCCGGCATAAAGCAATCCGCTGTCAAGCATGTGTATATTAAACTGCACGCCCTGCCTGAAACCATAGAGTATTGTCTTCATCGGCAGCCCGTAATCTTTCCACACATTTTGATCCCCTGTAAACCTTATGTATTGCTGCAATGTCCAGAAGAACAACAATGGGGCATCTGCCGAGTTGTAATTTGCCGAAATGCCGCTACCCGTATTTGGAAACAACGGGCCTTTCATTTCAGTAATAAGTTCAGCCAGTACCTCTCTGAATTTGTCAACTTTGCCCTGGATAAGTGTTAACCCCGGTAGGGCGATGAACGAATCGCGCGACATGCTGCCAAACCATGGAAAACCCGCCAATATCTCAGTACGTTTATTGCGATGAAAGATAAACTGCTCCGCTGCATTTTGCAGACAGTGTTCATAACTGTCACGTTTAATGCGGTGCCTGAGTTCATGGTCGTACATCTTCCCGAAAAGTTCTGTATCAGCTTCTTCGAGACCGGCAACAAAGTATATGCTCTCACCTTTGGCGATGGGAATTTCAAATGTTCCGGGTGTTGCAAGGTCTTCAAGATAATCGTAACCACGGGCTTTTTCACGGATATACTCAAAATTGAAGTACCAGTCAGGGCGGTATGCGAACTCCGGCTTTTTTGAAAACTGCAAGAAAAGATTTGAGAAACCCGGATATAACCTCATACGAATTCCATTGGCTACCTCCTGGTAGCTAAGATCAGCATTACCGTTGGCCTTACTTACTGCATGAATATTTCTGAATGCAATGAAAGGCCTGAATCTCAGCAGTGTAGGTGAATGAGCATCAACCAGCGTGTACTTGATGATCAGGCGATCGGCTGATGCCACGAAGAACATTTCCTTGGTAAGAATCACACCACCTACACGGTAAGTGAGAGTAGGGAACGGATCTGATTCGAAATTGGTGATGTATTTATGTCCTTTGGGAGTATAAACATCTCCTTTGAAACGATGAAGGGCTAAGTTGAATTCCGCATTTTGCTGTATCACTGTTTCATCCAGCGAGGCCAATAATACATGCAATCCGCCATCGATCTGTGGCTGCGGAACAACCAGCATTCCATGGTATTTCCGTGTATTGCATCCAATAATGGTGGTGCAGGCATAGGAACCCGCCCTGTTCGACCTTAACAATTCTCTCGTGAGCGAAAACTCGAGATTCACGAGCTGGTCCTTATCGAAGCGTATGTAACTCATCTAAGTTCGTTATTATATGCGACTACTCCCTTTTAAAGCGTATAAATACAAAGGCAAATTATGACAGGTAAGATGCACTTCCAAACGGGCTATCCGCAAATATATTTACCTTCGTAATTCGACTTTTAAAAATAATAAAAGAATCAACAAAATGATACTTTACGAATAATAAATCATATACCTGAGCGTATTTAATCTGTTACGCTTAATTTTGCAGCACACCCTTAATGATGAAACAGTTGAAAATGATACGGTTAACGATATTTGTTTTAATATCAGGCATTGCTTTTTCATTCATTATACTGGGCTGCAATAAAGAAGAATTCAATTCTGATGCGGATTTTCAACTCACTTTCAGTAACGACACAGTAATATTTGACACAATATTTACATCTATAGGCACCGCTTCGCAGGTTTTAATGGTCTATAACAACAGTGATCTGCCTGTGAAAATATCTTCTATCAGGCTGGCTGGCGGAAGTGCTTCTCCTTACCGTGTAAACATCGATGGCGATGCTGTTTTTCAGAAATCGGATGTGGAAATAGCTTCAAAAGACAGCCTCTATATTTTTGTAAAAGTCACCATTGATCCCGGAAATACCGATCTGCCGCTTATCCGCACCGATTCTGTCATCTTTGAAACCAATGGCCACCGGCAGGATGTTAAACTGGTAGCCTGGGGACAGGATGCTTATTTTCACAACAACGAAGTGCTGAAGGGTGATGTTGAATTCCGAAACAATAAACCTCACGTAATATACGGCAACCTTGTGGTTGACTCACTCAGCAGCCTTACCATTGACGAAGGCTGCCAACTTTGCTTTCACAAAAACAGCGGCCTGGTTGTAAAAAACAGCGGCAAACTGAAAGTAAACGGCACGCTGGCCAATCCGGTTATATTCAGGAGCGACACTTACGTGAATTTCAACCCGTTGCTTGATACGGTACCCGGCATGTGGAACGGCATCTGGTTTAAAAGCGGCAGCGGTAACCATGATCTGAATTATACTGAGATCAGAAATTCCGATGTTGGCATACTGATCGATAGCTGCGATGCTGCCTTTGCGCCCAATCTCACGCTGTATAACTGCAAGATAAGGAATACAATCAGTTGTGGCATAAAGGCATCATCAGCATCAATATTAGCTGCAAACTGTGAAATCAGCAATTGTGGCGGTTGTCTCCTCGCGCTGATGGGAGGAAGCCATGATTTCAGGCAATGCACATTTGCCAATTACTGGCAATGGTTGCGAAAAACACCTTCGGTGTATCTTGGTAACTCGTATAATGGAATACTTGGTGAACTTCATCTAACAGATCTTGAAAAGGCCTATTTCGGCAATTGCATTGTTTACGGCGAATACAGGCAAGACACCACGCGCACTGAACTGGTTATTAATAAAGATGAAAATGCTGAACTTAACTTCACGTTTGACCATTGCATTGTGGTGAGCAATCTTTACAAGAAATACCCGGCATCGTTTACCGAATGCAAATACTATGCTGATCCTTTGTTCTTTGATACTGATCACTGGGATTTCCGGCTGGATACACTATCTCCTGCACAGAATAGCGGCCTGAGAAATATCATCAACTTCTCTGCACTTAACATCACTTCCGATATCAATGGTATTTCAAGGGTAAACGATACCGGCCCCGACCTGGGAGCCTATGAAAGAACTGAATAATAAAAAAGCCGGGATATGAGTCCCGGCTTTTTTAAATGTCATATTGAATTATCCTTTCAACAATTTCAGCATCGTCTGGCCAATAACGGCAGGCGAATCAACAACGGTGATGCCGCATTCGCGCATGATGGCCTTCTTAGCTTCGGCTGTATCAGCCTTACCGCCAACTATGGCTCCGGCATGGCCCATTGTACGGCCTTTGGGGGCAGTAGCTCCGGCAATAAAACCAACAACCGGCTTGGTTCCATGGTCGCGGATAAAATATGCCGCCTCAGCTTCCATGCTGCCGCCAATCTCACCTATCATCACAATGCCTTTGGTTTCAGGATCATTCATAAAAAGTTCAACCGCATCTTTTGTGGTAGTCCCGATAATAGGGTCACCACCGATGCCAATGCCTGTTGTTTGTCCCAAACCGGCTTTGGTAAGCTGGTCAACTGCTTCGTAAGTAAGAGTCCCTGAGCGGGAAACAATTCCCACTATCCCTTTCTGGTGTATAAATCCGGGCATAATCCCAACTTTGGCTTCACCGGGAGTGATCACGCCGGGACAATTGGGCCCTACGAGCCTGCAATCTTTGCCGGTCAGATATTCCTTAACGAGGAGCATATCTTTAACCGGAATGCCTTCGGTTATGCAAACGATCACTTTGATGCCTGCTTCGGCAGCTTCCATGATGGCATCAGCCGCAAATGCCGCTGGCACAAATATCACTGATACATTGGCCCCAGCCTCCTTAACCGCGTCAGCAACAGTATTATAAACCGGTTTGCCCAAATGCGTCTGGCCACCTTTGCCCGGTGTTATCCCACCAACAACATTGGTTCCGTATTCAATCATCTGCGAAGCATGAAATGTACCTTCGCTGCCGGTAAATCCCTGCACTACAACCCGTGAGTTCTTATCAACCAAAATACTCATACACTATCCGTATTTATTGAAAGGCCAAAGATATTGATTTTTACATTTGATAAGATTCCTGTATCCGAAAGTTGAAAAAACCATAGGCAAAACAGCTAAGCTTCAGAAGTTTTCGGATAACTGGCCGATAGCGTTAACTTTTATTAAAGCTGGCTCGACTGAATGATCCTGCTATTATTCAACTTCGCTGCAAACAACAGGTTGTTGATAACAAATCGCCAGCCGATTTTAATCCCGGCCTTTATTGGATGACTTTTGTTATATGAATACTTCTTCCAGATACTCCCGATTTTTGTCAGCAAGGACACTGCAGGCCATTTTATTGATTCTGATTACATTATCGACTGTCAGCTCGTGTAAAAGAAAAGAAAACAGGAATGATATCCGCGATTGCATCGAATTAAAATTCCCTTCGAAAAGTGAAGAAGCACACATCCGCAAGAAAATCAATGCTGATCAAAAAGCATTCAGTATCGACACAATATTTCAGAAGAAAGCAAAGGTGCAAGGTCTCAATGGAGCCGCACTCGTGGCTCAGCACGGAGTGGTTATTTACCGGAATGCTTTCGGATACACTGCCCCCGACCGAAAAGAACCACTGACCACCAGCCACATTTTTCAGCTTGCCTCGGTGTCAAAGACCTTTACATCGGTTGCCATCCTCATGCTTGCCGATCGTAAGCAACTGGCCCTCAACGATTCGGTACAGGTTTATCTGCCTCAGTTTCCCTATCACGGCATCCTGATTAAAGACTTGCTCAGCCACCGCAGCGGGTTACCCAATTACCTGTATTCGTTTGAGGAAAAACGCAAGCAGGGACAGGATTTCCCCTCGAACGACACTATTCTCAAATGGTTCAGTCAGGCATCACCCCTTCCTGCCCCATATAACCAGCCGAATAAAGCTTTTAATTACAACAATACCAATTTCATCCTCCTTGCCAGCATTGTAGAGAAAGTGTCAGGAAAGCCATTTGCCGGTTTTTTAAAAACCGAGATTTTTGAGCCGTTGGGAATGAAACACACCTTTCTGGATACGATTTGTTCTGATTCTCTCAGGATGTTGAAAACGATTGGTTATGATGGGAATCGCAAACGACTTCGCGACTTTTACGACGGCGTTTATGGTGACAAAGGCGTTTATTCGACCATCGATGATATGTTACGATGGTACATGGCTTTAAGTTCCAATTGCCTGGTTAGCAAACATTTGCTCAAGGAAGCATTTACACCGCGGAGCATGGAACGGAAAAGCAGGCACAATTATGGTTACGGTTTCAGGCTTATGACCGATCCGGAAAATATGCATGATGTTCAATTCATCTACCATGGCGGCTGGTGGGCCGGCTATTCAAGCATGTTTACCTTTAACCTGAAAGAAGATTATGTGATCATCGTTTTATCAAACCGGAAAAATGCTTCGGTTTATGAGAACAAAACCATCATGGAGGTTCTCGACAACAAGCCAATAACAGAAAGTGGTGAAGAAATAGACTCTTTATAAGGTACTTTCGTTCAGCACATTAGAACCAGCCTAGCCATGGTTTTTGCACATTTACCCGGTACATTTTGAATTCCTGAATTATTTCATTATCTTTGTTTTTACCAAACAACATCGTCATGAATGCAAGCAGCTCTTTTTCAGGAATGGATGAAACAATCTGTGCACTTTCGACTCCGCCGGGGACAGGTGCCATTGCTATCATCAGGCTATCGGGTGATCGTGCGCTTGATATATTAATCAAGCTATTCCGCCCTGTCAACAAATCGTTGAAAGTAGCTGATTTGAAGAGCCATACCATTACATTGGGGATGTTTGGACAAGGCAATGAGAATATAGATGAAGTACTGGTTTCGTTATTCCGTGCGCCTCATTCCTATACCGGCGAAGATGTTGTGGAAATCTCCTGTCATGGTTCGTTGTTTATACAGCAAAAAATTCTTGAAACGCTCACCAGGTCAGGAGCCCGCCTGGCGCGTGCCGGAGAATTCACTTTGAGAGCCTTTCTGAATCACAAATTTGACCTTACACAGGCCGAAGCAGTGGCTGATCTTATTGCTTCCAATTCAAGGTCGGCCCATGATCTTGCACTGTCTCAGATGCGGGGAGGATTTGCTGTAAGGATAAAATCTCTTCGCCGGCAACTTGTTGACCTTGCATCATTGCTCGAACTGGAGCTCGATTTCAGCGAAGAAGATGTAGAATTTGCCGACCGCGGGAAACTTACAGATACTATCAGCAATCTTGAAAATGAACTCTCGCAGTTAGCCAACTCTTTCAGGCTTGGCAACGTTATAAAACAAGGAATACCGGTTGCTATCGTTGGAAAACCCAATGTTGGGAAGTCAACGCTGCTCAACGCGCTGCTCAACGAAGAAAGAGCCATTGTAAGCGAAATACCGGGCACTACCCGCGACACCATAGAAGACACCCTTACCATTAACGGCGTTTCGTTCCGCTTTATTGATACTGCAGGCCTTCGCAGCCATAGCGGCGACATGATCGAAAATATCGGCATTGGCCGCACGTACGAGAAGATACAGGAATCAACGGTTATTCTTTACGTGTTCGATATGAGTTCAATAACCGCAAAGGATATTGATGAACTTCTGACTGATTTCAGGGAACACATTGATGATCCGGGCAAACATTTCATAATGGTCGGCAACAAAACCGACCTTATGGTAGAGGTTCCGCCGCACGTTTCAAGGCTCTTCGACATTGAAACAGTGTTCATTTCGGCCAAACGCAAGGAAAACATCAACCTGGTGATCGACAGCCTTATGCGGGCCGTGAACATTGGAGAACTTTCCGATGCTGCTATTGTGAGCAATGCCCGTCATCACGAAGCCATCACCAAAACCCTGGCAGCACTTAAAAGCGCCAGGCTGGCCATTGATAACCAAACCTCAGCTGATCTTGTTGCAATTGACATACATTCAGCACTTTACCACCTTGGAACAATCACCGGCGAGGTTACTTCAAATGAAATACTGGCCAATATCTTTGGTAAGTTTTGCATCGGCAAATAATTCAGGTAAATGAATTTGAGCACTTTCATGCCGGTTAAACAGCATGTGGGCATAAAAAACAGATGCTACCAGTCTCCCGGTAGCATCTGTCATAAAAAGCATGTTTCAGCTTAGTTTATTATTAATGTGATGATTGAATGTGCAGGGATGCTGGAATTAACAGCTTTGTTGTTTATCCAGACGAAGAAATCCTTTGCTTTTGGTGTTTTATTCATAACCACGGTGGCAATTTTACCATCAGTATTGAGAAAAGCAGTGGCCAGCAGTTCATCATCGTTTGATGCACAGGTAATGCGCCTGGCACCCGGCCTGATAAATTTAGAGAAATGGCCAAGGTAATAGAATGAGTTCATATAGATTACCTCGCCTGTTTTGGTGTTGCCGATCACAGGTGCAAAGCAGTTATTGTTCACGTGGTTTGGCCCGCCGGTTTCATCCAGCAGTATATTCCAGTCAGTCCAGGCACAAGCACCGTTGTTCAGGTCGTTGATGAGTGAGGTTCCGTATGTCTCACCCCAATGCCATTCGTTCAGGCTGTCATAATTAAACGGGTAAGCGCAACCTTCGGTGAAGATGAGGTTCTTATCGGGGAATGCTTCGGCATGAAGTTTTACATTCTCAAAATGATCGCCGGTGTACCAGTGAAAACCAGTGCCCCAAACATATTTTGAGGCTTCGGGATCATCATACATCACCTTGGCGCGCTGGTTCATCAATCCGCGGTTGTGGTCCCAGATAATGAGCCTGGTATCGGCAAATGCAGATTTCTTCAATGCAGGCCCCATATAGTTTTTAACAAAATCGCGCTCGTCTTCAGCAGTATAAATACATGATTCCCACGTTTGAACGGCCATAGGTTCGTTCTGCACCGATACGCCCCAGAAGTTAATCCCTTCCTTTTTATATTCTTCAAAGAACCGGATGTAATAATCAGCCCACGACTGCATAAATTCAGGTTTCAGTTTACCACCCTGCAGCATATTATTGTTGTCTTTCATCCATGCCGGCGGGCTCCAGGGCGAAGCGAACATGGTGATTTTTCCACCGGCTTTTGCCAGAGCTTCCTTAATGAACGGAATCCTGAATTTCCTGTCATGATCGATGGTAAAACTCTTGAGTTCTTTATCGCCTTCGGTGGCAGCATAAGCGTAGCTTTCGCTCGAAAAGTCGCAGCTATTGATATGGGTTCGTCCAAGGGAGTAGCCGATTCCTTTATCTGTTGTGAAGTAGGCGTCAAGGATTTCGGTCTGCTTTTCTTTCGGCAGCTTGTAAAATGTTTCAGCGGCAGCATCGGTAAAAGCGCCTCCTATACCAACTATTTCCTGGAAGCTATGATTTGGATCCAGCATTATGGTCGGTTTGTGTTCATCGGGCTGAACAAGGTCACTGAAGATCAGCTGTGGTCCTGCTGAAAGACGAAGGTTACTGTCTTTGGCTGTTATATACATTTCTGCTGTTTTTAGCTCCAGCGACGGGCCTGCCTTGCCCGACTGCTGCTTCGCAGTGTTCTGATTACAGCCGGTAAGCAGTGAAGCAGTCAAAGCAACCGTCATGATGAGGCTTGTGATTAAAATACATTTTTTCATAGGTGTGTTGTTTGTGTTTGAAAAAAGGGAGGCATCTCGGCATTTACGGACAACCCTAATCAGCAGTTGCTTATGAAAACCAGATTAACCTAAAACTGCATTAATCCGATCGAAGAATGATCAGTTCCTCTTTAATACCGATAGCCTCCTTTTATGAGTTTAATGTTTCAAGTTTCAAGTTTCAGGTTTCAAGTTTCGGTTTCAGGTTTCAGGTTACCTGAAAACCCTTACATAATCCACTATCATATCCTGCGGAAACCTGGTGGTTTCATTGGGATAGCCCGGCCAGATCCCACCAACAGCCACATTCATAATAAAGAATTGTGGCAGTTTGAATGCATCATATACGATATTAGCCGGGCTGACAGTATAGTATTTGTGGTAATCAACATACCATTCAATGGAATTTTCCTGCCATATGATGGAGAATACATGGAATTTCTGGTGGTAGTTTTCCTCCGGTGTTACCTTATAATTTCCCCCAATGTATTTATGCCCGTTGTCATTATAATGAACCGTGCCGTAAACTTTGAGAGAATCATTTCCCAAATATTCCATAATATCTATTTCGCCGCACCTGGGCCAACTAACGGATGAAATGTTGGCGCCAAGCATCCACAATGCCGGCCAGACACCTTGTCCGATCGGCATTTTTGCTCTTATATCTATTCTGCCATAGGTGAACTCCTTTTTACCTTTGGTAGTCAGCCTGCCCGAATAATAATCACCTGTGTATGGGTTCTTTGTGGCTCTGATAGTAAGATAACCATCCTTTAAGAAAACATTTTCGGCCCTGTCGGTATATATCTCCAATTCATTGTTTCCCCAACCACCGCCGCCTATCTCATAATTCCAGTCCGAAGTGTTAAGCGTTGTTCCATCAAATTCATCGCTCCAGATCAATGTCATTCCGGGATAGGAATCAGGGGTGATATATCCGTCGGAGACTTCCTGGGCTGTATAATTGTCGTCGTTTTCAATGGTTACTTTTGCCTGATTCTTTGTGCTAGTCAAGCCATTGAGGTCACTCAGAACGACGCTGAAATTCTCATCGAGCTCGAGGTCGCTGTCTGATGATAAGGGAATTTCTATTGATCCGGTAAGTTCACCCGGAACAAAAGTGACTGTCCCGCCGGTAACTGCAGTATAGTCCTCTCCGGCTTTGGCAGAACCGTCTTCGGTATGCCATTTAAACGAGACCGTTGCTGTGGTTGCTTCCGAAAGCCTGAACGAAATGATTGCCGACCTGCCGGGGGTACTTCCTTCGGGAATCACAAGGTCAGTAAAGGATAGCTGAGGAACCACCGGAGGCTGTTCTTCGGTTTTTTTGCATGACCAGATCAGGTTAGCCTGAAGCATCAATAAAATGGCAAGTATTAAAGCATTTTTCATGTTTCAATTTTTCGTTTGAATTATTCTACCATTAGTTTCGATCGCCATACATTGCCGGCAACCTGCAATTCAACAATATACATTCCTGATCCAAGGCTTCCGATTTCAGTTTCGTACGTTTCGTCAGCTTCCTTTAAATTCTCCTCATGCACCAGCCTGCCGCTGACTGAGTGGATTGAAAGCTTCTTTTTCTGCCCTTTTGATTTAGGAATGTCGATGTTCAGTTTCTCCCTTGTTGGGTTCGGATAGATTTTGATCTCCTTGTCTTCATTGATCACCGTATCGTGAACAATTTCATTAAACAGGTACCAGTTAAGGTTAAACTCAGGCTGAAGTATCAATACGCGCAATACACCAATTCCTTCATTAAGCCTGATCGAAGCTGAGGCCGTATTCCAGGTTTGCCAGCCTCCGGTAACGGGAATATCCATTGTCGCCGAATTGAGCAACGCACCCGTTTCGTCAAGCTGCTGCACCGAAATCTTCCCGGCGTTATTCAGGCAGGACTCCCTCACTTCCAGCTTGTAGTCAGCAGTCTTTCTGACGCGAATACGATAATCAACATAATCGCCGGTATTTGTATAGCCAATATTCTGTCCGTTACCGGCATCAGAACAGTTTTCAAGCTGTAGCCCTTTGTTATTAAAAAATGACTCGGCCTCTATTTTTCCCGGAATTACCTGATGCACCGGAAGATTGTTGATTACTTTGAGGTAAGTAAAAGCCTCAAGGGGCAAATCATCATCCGAAACAACCGTGCCACCCGAATAATCCATAAAGATCAGGTCGCCGTCGTAGATAGCCTGAGACAGTGTAAAAACTATCTGCCGGTTATTATCAGGATTTATTGCGGCGCTGCTAATGGCGACAGCATTGCTGTTTACAGTAAAAGCAAAACCTGTGGCGCTGACCGAAGCCGGCGAGAGCAACTTATTGCATGTGAAACCAATAAGCTGCGATTCACCAATTGTTTGAGCTGAAACCGGCTTCAATGTAATTTCAGAAAGCGGTTTGCCCAGGGTAAATTTCAGGAAACCCAGATTTGCTCCTCCCCTTTCAAAATACAGCTGCAATTTCTGCTTGCCTTTATAGAGAACTGCATCGCTGATAACGGCATACTGCCACACCTGGTTTCCTCCGGTTGATTGCAGTGAGACTGATTCTGTAACATCGGCACCGTTTATTCTGATTCTGACTTTGGATAATGAACCCGG
>DAONEL010000007.1:0-27201 GCA_035403045.1 Bacteroidales bacterium | reverse complement strand
TGAATCACACCGGGAACATGATGCGCAAAAAACGGAACAGTAGTCGTATCATGCACCTGCCTGAACATGGCATCAGTTACATCCTTTCTGTAAATACAATTGGCAATGTTAGCATTAGCAGCCTGTCTCATCAGTGCATTTCGTGCAAATTCCGCCGTTGGTTTGGTACCGCCATTGGTCCAGTAATCAAGTATCACACCATAATCATGATCCTTGGGAATAGTTAGCGGGTTAACCACTGAACCTATTTTTTTCAAAGGCCACCAGGCCCATCCTATTCCGTTTTCTTCGAGCAGGCGGATTGCATCGGTGAACCACTGGTTTGAATTCTCGCCGGACTCACCCAACCATGCAGGCACATTATAGGTATTACGCATATTCAGTATACCCTGAATGGAGCCGAGGTCGTTATTCGACCAATACTTGTGATAACTCACAGCCAGGTTGTTATCCCAGGTTGGCGCAATACCGTTGTAGTTATTCCCCCAGCAGTTACCTTCGATAATGATAATGTGTTTTTTATCCACCTGGCGGATGGCTGTTGTGATATCGACCAGCAGTTGTTTCAGGGGAATATTTGATGATTCATCGCAGCCATTTTGATTGGTACCTGAAAAATTCCAGTTAGGCTCATTCAGTATATCGTAGGCTCCTATCCAGGGCTCATTTACGTATCTTTCGGCAAGCTTTTTCCACAAAGCAATGGTTTTCTGTTTGTTGGCCTGGCTTTCCCAAAGCGATGGTTTTGATGCATCGCCATCACATATAGCCAGGTCACGTCCTTGTCCGCCTGGTGCAGCATGGAGGTCGAGAATAACGTACATGTGATTTGCAGCGCACCATTTAACCAGGCTGTCAGTCAGCGCAAATCCTTCAGTCAGCCATGTATTTTCTCCCGCCACAGGTTCCTGCTCGATGGGCAGAGTAAAGAGATTATAGTGCATTGGCAGTCGCACCGAGTTGAAACCCCACGAAGCGAGTGAATCAACATCACCTTTTGTCAAATGGTTATGTCGCCAGCTGCTGTAAAATTCTTCGGTAGAAGCTGAACCGATGAGGCTTTCAATTTTTGCTTTCAGTTCATGCTGGGTATTTGCAAAGCTGCTACTTTGCATCATATAGCCTTCCTGTAACATCCAACCGCCCAAACCCATTCCCCTGAGTATAAACTCATTACCATTTTCGTTCACTATTTTCTTTCCCGAAGTTTTCAGCCATTGAGCCGAAACCGGTAAAGTCATGAACATCAGCAACAACAATAATATTGCAGAAACTCTTTTCATTCTTTGTATTAAATCCTTATCAGGTTTGGACTGATTCTTTCTGACCCGGTGTGACGGGCAGGAAACCGGCCAATCAACCGAATGGCCGGTTCCTGTGATCACAACTACTCAAAACATATTTTAGTATCCCGGGTTCTGAACCAGTTTGGTATTGTACAGTTCAACAAGGGGTATTGGTAATATCTCGTTTTTACCGGAAGTAAATCCTTTGAAAGCTAAAACTGAAGCTGCCTGTCCGGTGCGAACCAGGTCGAAAAACCTGTGACCTTCGGTAGCCAGTTCGAGGCGACGTTCCCTGTAGATATTTTCGAGTGTGGCATCCACCGGATCAAGTCCAACGCGGGTACGAACAGCATTGAGGTAGTAAGCAGCTTTATTGAGATCGCCGCCGCCGCGCACCAGCGCTTCGGCTTCCATAAGGTATGTATCGGCTAACCTGATTTCAATTTCATTATTAGGCCAGTTAACCACAGGATCGCCTGCAAGGGTTGAGAAATTAGCAATCTCAGGTGCATATTTACGCATGAAATATCCACTGTTCTGATATCCGGCAAGATAGCTGGCACCCGGAATCGAAGCAATATCCAGGATAGTGTGGGCAAACCTCGGGTCGTTTTTCATGAAATCGGCAAATTCCTTGATTATCGGGTCACATCCATAGCCAGGTTTGAATGTAGGTCCTGCATACGAACGGGGCCCGATCATCTGGGTCATAAGATTGCCTTCAAAGTTGCCCCAGGCACCCCAGTCCTGCAATGCCTTTGAGGTATGAACAATTTCAAAAATGCTTTCTGCATTGAACTTATTGTCGGCACGGAAAATATCTCCATAATTCTCAAGTAAATGATAATAAGGAGATGTATTAACCTGTTCGAATAGGTTTGCAGCGTCAAGCATCCGGCTCTCATTATTCTGCCAGAGTATCACTTTGCCCAGGAGAGCTACTGCTGCCATTTTGGTGACACGTCCGTTTTCAGAAGATGGTCGCACCTCCGGAAGGTCAGGTATTGCTTCATTCAGATCTTTCTCAATCTGGGCTAACACATCCTCCGGGGCTGCCTGGGTCACAGTTCCGGCATCAGCGGGTGAGACAGGCTCAGAAAACAGGGGTACATTTTTAAATTCGCGCACAAGGTCGAAATAATAATATGCCCTGAGAAACTTGGCTTCAGCCATGTACATAGCCATTGTTGAAACGTCCAGGTTGGGAACGTCAGGTAATTTTGATAGGATAACATTACATCTGAAAACTCCAACAAAGTTGCGGTTCCACAGGGTAACCTGGGGACCATTTGCAGCGTCAAGTGTGTAATTACTCCATGCCTGCATCTGAGGAACATCTGAAGCTGATTCACCGCCGGCATAACACTCATCACCGGCAGCATTTAAGGCGCCAATTTTTGGTGCATATCCGTCATCCGTCTGTTTGCCAAGAGGATCATATGCTGCCACAAGGCCCGAAAACGCTTCTTCAGGTGTTTTGTAATAATTATCCTCGAGCGAGGTTCCTTTGGATTGAGCTTCCAGCCAATCTTTTGAGCAGGAAAAGAGCGCTATTGAAATGAGCATCAATAAGCTCACGTGAATGCTATATTTTTTCATCATCATCAGTTTTAAAGTTAAAATGCTACATTCACACCAAGCATAAATGAACGGGCCTGCGGATAAACACCACGGTCGATGCCATAACTACCACCACCGATTTCAGGATCGAATCCGCTGTATTTGGTCAGTGTGATGAGGTTATTACCACTTACATACAAACGAAGGTTATCCATGCCTATCTTGCTAAGAACATCCTTAGGAATTGCATAACCTAACTGTATCGTTTTGATACGGAAGTATGAACCGTCAGTAAGATAGAAACTGGAAGGCTTGCTGAAGTTTCCGTTCGGATCGCCTGTAATCAGACGCGGATAGGAATTGGAGGTGCCTTCACCTGTCCAGCGATCGAGAGCATCGGTTGTCCAGTTTGCAGCAGAAATATCAAGGCGGCGAAGGGCGTTATATACATCGTTACCGGCTACACCCTGACCAAATACCATTACATCAAAATTCCTGTAACGGGCCGAAGCATTGAAACCAAATGACCATGTAGGAGTCGGGTCACCAATATAAGTACGGTCTTCGGCAGATATCTTGCCATCATTATTTAGATCGGCGAATTTAAAATCGCCCGGTTTGGCATTAGGCTGAATTTTATTGCCGTTATCATCATGATAACTATTAATATCAGCCTGGTTCTGAAAAATTCCCAGTACTTCAAAACCGTAGAAAGAACCAATGGGCTGGCCAACAGCATTGCGGCTCAACTCGTAAGAACTTGCCTGGAAAGTTGCTCCTGTAGTGTACTCAACACTGCCAAGGTCTGTTACTTCATTTTTCAGATAGGAAGTATTGGCCTTAACATCCAGGTAGAGATCACCCATCTGCTTGCGGTATCCAAGTTCAAGTTCAACTCCCTTGTTTGTCATTGAGCAGACATTACCTATAGGGTTTCCATTGGCTCCCAGGAAGTTTGGAATATCAAGATCGGCAAGCATTCCTGTGGTATTTTTGCTATAGACATCGAATACAACGGAGAAATTCTCAAATAAGGATGCTTCGAAACCGATGTTGGCCTGGCTGGTTTCTTCCCATCTTAAATCGGGATTTGCAGGGGCATCAGGGCTATAACCACTTATCACCACATCATCGCCGAAGGTGTAATTACGTCCTCCGCTTACTGTAGAAAGGAAAGCGCCATCTCTGATATTATCATTACCGACAACTCCGTAAGAAGCCCTGATTTTCAGGAAGGTAATTACGTCGTTCTTGGGCCAGAAATCCTCACTTGAAGCAACCCATCCGATGGATGCTGAGGGGAAATAACCAAATACATAGTTTCTACCGAACCTCGTTGATCCGTCACGGCGAATAATTCCTGTAAACAGGTATTTCTCATTGTAATTGTATATCAGACGGGCAAATGCAGATGCTATTTTGTGATCGACCGCTTCCCAACCGCTGCCTAACCTGTTCTCGGCAGCCAGAGAGTAGTTCATTGAGGCTTCTTCAAATGTAGAAACCGGCAGATAGCTATAGGTAACGTTAAGTCCGGAGGAGGTCTGAACAAAAGCACTCGTTCCGATAAGCGCTGTAACGTTATGCTTTCCGAAACTTCTGGTGTACGATGCTGTATTTTCCCAGTTCCATATCAACCCTTTGCTATTGCCTTTAGAGAAAGATGTATGGCTCCTCTCAGAAGTTGAACTCAGATAATAAATCGGTGTGAAGCCTACATCTCCCCAGAAAGACATCTTGGTTCCCACATCTGACTTGATTTTCAGGCCTTTGATCGGTTCGATCTCGGCAAAAATATTGCCGACAATATTATCTGACCATCCATAATTTCCTTGAACTGTTCTCTCATATGCAAGCGGATTAGTCATTTCCTGTTGTACGATAGTGTCGATAGAATAATAAACGCCATCCTCATTTTTAATTGCCGGGTGATCAACATATAATGAAGTCCTGGCAACATTTTCCTGTGAAACAAGAATTGGCGTTGTCGGATCGAGGTTTACGGCAGATGCCAGAGGGCCGCCATACTCACTGTTGGTATTTAACGATCCCTGGCTCTTTATGTGTGAATAACCAATATTGTTTCCAAAAGTGAGCCATTTGTTCACTTTATGAGCAGAGTTAAAACGGACATTCAGCCTTTTATAATTGGATATTGAGGACAAAATAACTCCTTCCTGGTCCATATATCCCATTGAAAAATAATATGTTGACCTGTCATTACCTCCGCTTATGCTCAACTCATGGTTTTGCATTCCGGCATTTTTATTGAAGATGGCATCCTGCCAGTCAGTGCCTTCACCTAATGACTCAACATTAGCGAAATAGGGCTGCTTTCCTGAGTTTACCAATGCTTCATTTCTTAGCATTGCATACTCTGATGCGTTACAGAGATCAAGTTTTTTGGCTGGAGCCTGTGTACCGAAGTAAGCGCTGTAATTTACCTGCATTTTGCCGGCTTTACCTTTCTTGGTAGTAATGAGAATTACACCGCTTGCAGCCCGTGTACCATAAATAGCTGCTGATGCAGCATCCTTCAATACTTCAATTGATTCGATATCGGCAGGATTAAGGAAGTCGATACCGCCAACATCTACAATCATTCCATCTACGACGTAGAGCGGGTCACTGTTACCTGTTGAAGTGGTACCACGCACTCTCACCGTGGCAGATGCTCCTGGCTGGCCAGAACTTGAAGTGATCGTCATACCTGATGTCCTGCCTTGCAGTGCCTGTTCAACGCGGGTAATCGGGGAATTCTCAAGATCTTTTGATTTAACGCTCGTGATAGCACCGGTTACGACGCTTTTTTTCTGTGTGCCGTAGCCGATAACTACAAGTTCCTGCAAACCAATGGTTTTGCTCTGCATTGCAACCGTGAGCGGTACATCAGGCACGGCCTGAATCTCCTGGGTAACCGATCCAACATAAGAGAACACAAGGGTTTCAGTTGGTTTGGTACTTGTTATTTTGTAGGCACCATTAATATCGGTGGAAGCACCGTTTGTGGTCCCTTTGATTACAACATTGACGCCCGGAATGGTTTCTCCTTTGGCATCCGTTACTTTGCCACTGTATGTATACGTTTTTTGTGCATACAACGACGAAAATGCTCCCATCAGCAGCAAGGTCAGAAGAATCAATCCTCTTCTTAAGCTGCCGGCAGGTGATCTGTGGTCATGGTTTCGTGTCATTTTTGGGTTGGTTTTATTTAGGTATTAGTTAGGTTATTTTTCAGATATTCAGTGCTTTGAGAATAAAATTTTATAATTTGCCACTTATTTTGAACTTTTGCCTGCTGCTTTCCCCCGGTTTGATCTGGTCTTGTCCCCATTCCGGGTTCTCAGCCTTTTTCATCCTTTTTATCATTTCCAGGTGATGGTTGCTACCGATCGCTGTGGAACAGTGTAGGCCAGGTTGTTTTTACCCTGGGTAAGGGCAAACGTTATGGCTTCCCCTCCAATATTGCAGGCTACCAGCACTTTACTTCCATCGGGATTGAGAAACGAAACTGCAACGATTGTATTGAGGGTTGGGGGAACCTGGGAAGCGATCCTGACAGCGCCGGGTCTTACAAACTTTGAGAAATGTGCTATTGCATAGTATTCTTCATTCCTGGTAATTTCACCGGTAGCCGAATTTACGGTGATCACACCGCGGCAGTTGTTGCATCCTCCGTTTTGTGGCCCGTAGCTCTGATCGAGTGCCAGGTTCCACAGCAGAGCAGACCTTGACCAGTTTTTGGCTGTACCGATAAAAATATTCTGAACATTCCAAACCAGGTTTGAGGCAAAGTCGGTTGCCCAGGCTCCGCCCGAAATTTCGGTGAAATACAAATCCTTGTCAGGATGTGCGTTATGAACAATTCCCATCGCTGATACATCGCCTGCATATGCATGGAATGCCGACCCGGCAATGTATTGCCGTGCATCAGCATCGTTCAGTATTGAGATTGCATAATTGGTATTATCCCAGTTGTGGTCGTAGATAATGATCTTAGTTTGAAGTCCGTTTGAAGCAAATGCCGGGCCCAGGTTATTCTTGATAAAATCTGCCTGTTCGGTAGCCTGCATTTCCATGCAGGGATAACCTGCAGTAGAGAATAGAGGCTCATTTTGTGGTGTAACCGAAGAAATCCTGATACCCTTGTCCTTCATTGCTTTGATATACTTCACAAAGTAGCTGGCATATACCGGGTAGCAGTCAGTTTTGAGCTTGCCGCCTTTGAGGTTACCGTTAGTCTTCATCCATGCCGGGGGGCTCCAGGGGGTTCCCATCAGTTTAATGCCGGGTGAAATTTTAATTATCTCCTGTAATACCGGAACAACATCCTGCAAATCCTGCGACAGTGAAAAATTATCGAGATTGAGATCTGTTGTGCCTGCTGGAATATCATTGTAAGTAAAATCTGAAAGCGAAAAATCGGAAGCGCCCATGGTAAGCCGGAGGTATGAAATGCCAATTCCGGAGGCTGTATCAAACAGATTTTCCAGTGCAGCAAGTCTTGAAGCTGTATTCAGTTTTTTATGCAACAGATATGCAGACGAACCGGTAAGCGCAGCGCCAAAACCTTCCATCGACTGATAATGGATTGAACTATCGATATTGATTATGGGCCAGTTAGCATAAGGTACCGGCTTTATGGCAAGGTCGCCCTGCTGTGACAGCAAGGCAGCTTTATCGCCACGTGTGAGCCAGACTGATGCCTTTGCACCTTTTATAGTGTCCTGATCAACAGGTTCCGGTGTATCATTTTTATCACATCCCTGGAATGAAGATCCCAATAATGTTACCATTAATAAAAGGGACAGCCTGCAGAAAATGTTTAAATGATTCATCTCTATATATTTATTTACCAAGCGTTTACTCATTCAATTAACCAGACTGGTGATGCCAGGGAAGAATCAGGAAGCTGAATGATTTTTTTCACTAAAAAATCAGCTTCCTGACCCTTTTGTCATAATCATCAACATTTCAACCAGTTATCAATATCCCGTGTTCTGAGTAAGTTTTGAGTTTTTATCGAGTTCTGCTTGTGGTATTGGCCAGAACAACCGCTCGGGAGTAAGATTGTAGCCTATTGGTTCACCACCGACACCGGTAGCGGCATTTATCACAGCGATCGCCCTGCCGGTCCGTTTCAGATCGTACCATCTATGGCCTTCAAAGGCAAGTTCCAGCCTGCGTTCCTTTTCAATCGCCAGGCTCATTGTTTCCCTGGTATTGGCTGGGGTGTTGGGAAGGTTTACGCGTGACCTGACCTGGTTAACGAGTGCAGCAGCCCCGGCCAAATCTCCAGTCTCATTGAGGGCTTCGGCTTTAAGCAGCAGAACATCAGCCAGACGGTAGAATATGTAATTCTGCGGACTTGGTGATGTGTAAATTCTGTACTTGTTAACAAACGGATAATTGGTTTGCGGCCAGTTAATATCTGACCATTTTCCTGTTACATCGAGCCATACGATTGAAGAGTTCTTTCTGATCACATCATTCTCTGTATCGAATGCTCTTACAAGGTCATTTGAAGGGATATTGAACTTCTTCCAGTCGAACCCGAGAAACATACTTGCTCCCCAGTTGCCCGATGAACTTGTACCGTCATAATTGATCTCGAAAATTGACTCTGCCGAGTTTTCGTGATTGTTGTCCCACAGCATATCATATTCAGGCAACAGTGAATAACCACCGGCAATTACATCGTTGCAGTAACCAAGAACCTTGTTCCAGTCATGTGGCTCAATGGTGGCATAAACTTTTGCCAGCAAGGTATTCACAGCGCCTTTGGTTGCATATCCTTTATTGGCAGCAACTGTTCTCACATTGGCACGAGCGAATTCCAGATCAGCGATGATTTGTGTATAGACTTCAGATGCTGCTGCCCTGGCAGGGAAAAGTATAGGGTACACTTCCTCAAGGTTGGCGGCACTGATTGTTTTTACTTCGGTGAGCTGCAGCGGGACATCTCCCCACAATCGCACCAGTTCAAAATACATGACAGCCCTGATAAACGAAGCTTCACCTTTGATTTCCTTTTTCCTGGCATCCGTCAGGGTGGGATCTGTCACAGCATCCACGTTGTTTATCACAGTATTGGCCCTTCCAATTGTGCCGTACAGGTAGGCCCAGTCGCGGCTGACATTGGTATTGGTAGCATCGATGTTGTAATCGTCGATCTGGAAATTTGCCGGGTTATCGGCCCCTGCATAGGCATCATCACTCTGAGCGTCGCCGTTTACAAAGTAGTCGAGCTCAAAATACTCGTTTCTGAAATCATTGTAAACACCTGCCAGTGCAGCTTCCACAGCATCGGCAGACTTGTACAGAACCGAATCGTTTGACTCAATATCCACGGCAATACCTTGTGACTGGGGTTTGAGATCCAGAAACTTCTCACAGGAAGAAAATGCTAGTGCCAGCAGCACTACAAACAAGAGTTTTGATATTTTTTTCATGGGAGTAGCTTTTTAGAAGTTAACATTTAAACCGACGATGACCGACCTGGCCTGAGGGTAGGTACCATAATCAATTCCCAACTCTGTGGCACTGTTTCCAAAAGCATTCACTTCAGGGTCAAATCCGCTGTATTTGGTCAGGGTCAGAAGGTTCTGTCCGGTAACGTAAACCGTGAGCTCTTCAATAGCTTTTATTTTCTGACTACGGTCAATTGCCTTATATGATAAGGTAACCGACTTCAGCCTCACATACGAGCCATCCTCAATGAACCGGGTTGAGTTACGGACATTGTCAACCTTACCCTTACCTATTGCACGCGGAATGTCAGTATCAGTATTATCAGGAGTCCAGCGGTTCAGCACTGCTACCGACTGGTTCTTGCTGTCAAACATGCCTTCGAGATCGATACGGGTGGCGTTGAAGATATCGTTGCCATAACTTCCCTGGAAGAACATGTTTAAATCGAAACGTTTGTATGTCAGATCATTGGTCAGTCCAAAAATAAAGTCAGGTTCACCGTCACCCATTACTATTCTGTCGCGGGTATCGAAAATTCCATTGTTATTTACATCCTTGTAAATCAGGTCACCGGTAGCCGGATTAACACCATCAGATACATAACCATAAAACGATCCCAGTGGCAGTCCAACGTTCACAATGGAAACATCTGAGTTATTGCTGTAAACACGGCCATACATATATGGGCCGGGAAATTTCAACTCTGTCACCTTATTTCTGTTAAAAGACATGTTGAAATCAGTCGTCCATTTTATTGCCTTGTCATAGTTCACCGAACTGATATTAAACTCTATGCCTTTATTTTCAATTTTACCGGCATTGGTCTGTATCGTTGTAATATCAATTGATGTAGGTAGCAGAACGTTGAGAAGGACATCTCTGGTCTTTTTATAATAGGCATCCAGATTAATGGTCAGCCTGCCTTTAAACATTGTCAGGTCAATACCAATGTTTGATTGCGCGGTAGTTTCCCATTTGAGGTCAGGATTACCGTAAGTTGTTTTCGCCTGCGACGGCCCTGAGAGTGGATTGGTGGGCGTCCTCCTGTAATATGTAACGAGCCCGTAGCGAACATATTCCGAAATCCCTTCCTGGTTACCATTCAATCCCCAGCCACCACGCAGTTTGAGGTCATCAATGAAAGTGAGACCTTTCATGAATTCCTCTGAAGAAATGCGCCATCCTGCTGAAAACGAAGGCATTGTACCCCAGTGATGGGCTAGTTTTGAAGAACCATCGCGGCGTACGCTCACCGTTAAGTAGTATTTACTGTTATAATCATAGGTTGCCCGGCCGAAAAATGATGCCAGCGCCCATTGAGTGATATTCGTATTTGCCTCAACGATATTGGCTGCATTCAAAGTTTTCACTGATATATCGGCGGGATAATCATTACCCCAGATATAGGAATCATACCAGGTATGTTTTTGGATACTGCTCCCGATTAAACCAGTAAAGTTGTGAACGCCTATCTTTTTTGCATAATCTAGAGTATTTTCCCATAGCCAGGTGTTCGAATTACTTTTATCTGACTGGCCTATGCCGTTCTGTTTACGGCCGTAAGCTGTGCGGAATGGATCGAGGTAGTAGTCCCATTGATGGCTGTTTATATCAGCACCAAACCTTGTTTTAAGGAAGAGTCCATCAATGATTTTTGCTTCAGCACTGATGTTGCCAAACAATTGATTGTCAATTGACTCCTGGTCAGGTCCCTCCATGTACGCTATAGGATTTTCCCATGATGGCTGGAAAGGATTTGGGTCATATGATGTTTTGTCAGTTAGCTCAAATCCGGGTTGTCCTTCACCCTGATAGATATGGAGGAATGGCGGAGTATTCAAAGCACTCATAATTACACCTCCCCTGCCCGAACTTGCGTTATCAGGAGTATCTTTAGTATTAATTCTCAACACATTGATACTTGTTCCAATCTTTAACCACGACCTCACCTGGTTATCAAGGTTTATTCTTACGGTGTACCGGTCAAACTTCGCCGGTCTGACAATCCCTTGTTCGCTAAGGTAACCGGATGAGACGAAATATTTCGATTTGTCAGTGCCTCCGGCAACTGACAACTGATAGGACTGATTGAAACCGGTGCCAAATGTTTCTTTGCTCCAATCGGTGTAACCAACAGCTGTTGGATCGAGGCTGCCGGGCTGTATTTCCTCCATCAGCTCACGGTATTGCTTGGTTGTGAGTACGTCAATTGTTTTCCGTAAGCGTGAAGCGCCGAAATATGTATTGAACGAAACGACCGGTTCGTTTTCAGTGCCTCTTTTGGTTGTAATCAAAACTACCCCGTTGGCTGCCCTGGCGCCATAAATAGCAGAAGATGAAGCATCTTTAAGAACACTCATTGACGATATATCACTGGGGTTCAAACCTTTAATGTCAGTTGTTGGCACGCCGTCAACAACGTATAGAGGTTCATTTCCTGCGAGCACCGAGGTTGCTCCACGCACTCTCACCGAAAGAGCTGCACCCGGTTTACCCGATGGTGATACCACCTGAACACCGGCTGCTTTTCCCTGCAAAGCCTGTGTTGCTGACACAATTGGCCTTTCAGTTATTTCTTTTTCACCAACGGTTGCCACAGCAGTAGTCAGGTCTTTCTTCTTTTGTGTTCCATACCCAACAACCACTACTTCGTTGAGCGCCTGAACCTGCTCTGCCAGTGTAATATTGATTAGTGACTGGTTTGTAACAACAACTTCCTGGGTTACAAATCCTATATAGCTGAACTTCAGAGTTCCGGCTTTCATGCTGATCTGGAATTTGCCATCAAGATCTGTTGTGGTGCCCTGAGTGGTTCCAACAAGCTGGATTGTTACTCCTGGTATGCCAAGGCCATTTACATCCTTAACCGTTCCTGATACATTCCTGTTCTGAGCATTTACGGTTAGAGACATAGCTATGGCTATGAGTAAAGTAAATAATTTTCTCATAATCAATCTTTTAAGTAATAATGTACAGTAATCTATTTGCTCAAATTACATGAAGATACCAGCACAGATTATGCTGATATATGAAGCAAAAGCATGTAAGAATAAACCAAGAGTGAGCTGTAGCAACTCACTCTCGGTTTCAAAGAACAAGCAATTCTTGTTTCTTATTTCTTGGAAGAACGCTCAAGGATAGTTGACCAGGAGCCTGTTCCGGTATGATCAGCAGTAATATCACAGGTAACGAACAGGTATTCAATGCTGCCGTCATTGGCATAACCCATTACCTCATACTGGTTGGTAGCATTGCCGCCATTGGGTAGTTGTGTAGTGTAGTTGGTATTCTCACCACCATAATAACCCTTCATAAAACCAAGGAAAGCAGCACCTGTTGCACCATTGGTAAGCACAATAATGGCCCTGTTACCACCTGATGGCGGAGTGAAGGAGTAGGAATGGATGCCACTGCCAAAAGCTGGACCCGGAGCAGGTAAAGCAGCAATTTCAGCATCGGTGATACATCCGTTGGTACCCTGGAACCATCCGTCGTTGCGGGCTGAGCCATTGGTTTTGTATTCGAACACTCCACCTGTACTGAAGATAAATTCGTCGTCTGTCATGCATGACCAGTCATCGGTTGTACCAGCATTGGTTCCGTCAAGGTTAGCTTTCGGGCATGGCCACCAGTTGGAGAGTCCCATACCACCACCACAGAATACCCGCATATCCTTTGCCGGAACTTTCCATGATCCTCCTTGCAGAAGAGCGTCTGTAATCTCGGTCTCAGTAACAAAGGCTACGGTTGACATTGTAGAACTGCCGTTGGTGTTGGTTGCAGTCAGAGTTATGGTGTACATTCCTTCAGCAGGATAAGTATAGGTCGGACTAGCAGCAGTGGATGTTTCACCGTTACCCCAATCCCATAAATAGGAATCAGCGCCAGTTGTAGTATTTGTGCAGGTTACTTGCTTACCAGCCCAGGCAAGAGTATAACCAATTGAAGGTTTATTGCCAGGCAAAGGAGGTTCGTCAGCTGGATTGTCGTAATGTACAAGTACGAATCTCCAGTATCCGCCGTCACTGGCATCCCACTGATAACGGCCCTGAACGATAAGCGTGTCAGTTGTACCATCATAGAGAGAGATGATATCGTATGTAACTGATGCCGGGGGCACAACCGGACGAGTATTCATTACTTCGGCACCGTTCCCTAATTTTTCAAATCCGATAAAAGCTCCTGAACCATTGGCAGTGATTTTCTTGTTTGCTCCATCAAGCGTGAAAGTATGAGTTCCACCTGCCCAGGCAGACAGGTCTTCACCGGCTTCTCCAACCATAGGATCAGCAGTACTTGCACAAATATTAGCAGGAAGATAGATTCCGCCTTCAGCCCAATAATCGCCTTTTCTGTCAATGATCAATGAACCGTCACGCTTGAAAGTGAATTCATCATTCATAATGCAAGGCCTGTTTGCCAGTTCATCATTTCCAAGGCCCATGGCCCACCAAATTGATGAATGATCATAAGGACCACACTGCAGAGGATAAACGCCACCGGAAACATCACGCAGGAGTTTCCAGGTTTTACCATCATTTCCAGCACCAACCAGTTTTGTTAGTTCTGCATTGGGGTCAGTGATGGTAACTACTTCAGAATACATATCTGTACCACTTCCGTCATTATTGGTAGCTGTTAATTTAACAGTAAAGGTACCCAATGCTGCATAAGTGTGTACAGGACTGGCTTCGGTTGAGGTAGTGCCATCTCCAAAATCCCACGCTAAAGCGGAAAAGTTCTGTGACTGGTTTGTGAAAGTTACCTTCATGTAATCAGTAGCATCTACCGCATAGGTAAAACTAGCGATAACTTCGGGTACTTTTTCCTCTTTACACGACATGGACTGGGCAACAGCGAAGAGGACAAGCATTGCCATTCCAATTTTAAGCAGATGTTTCATAGTTTGTTGATTTTGTGTTAGGGTTTATAAGGATTAATCGGTCAGAAATTACTGCTAAAATAAACAAAAAAACTAAAACCTGTTACCATTAGAACTTTTATGTATTCTAACTAAGTTTTTTTCATTAAAAGTCTGGCCAAGAGCCAACCGCAATCGGTGATTGGTAATGTGGCAGTAAAAGTATGGCAGGATTCGGGCTAATCATTCAATAAAAGTACATCATTTTTTCAACAAGATGGCATTATTCATTACATCATGAATACATCAGCATAAATGATTCATAATTCTATCACTCTGTAATGCTGATTATTATGATTGAATATTTGAAAATTATTTTTCATCATATCTTACAGCATTCCGGTTTGTGATCATTAACTTCATCCTCTTTGCTCTCAACCTCAATTACCAGAAACCGGAATAAAAAAAGCAGATGAAGTGGTTTCACAGCATAGGTATCGTTTATAATTTCAGCATAAAATCGGTGAGATTTTCATCGCGGCCCAGTCCTAGTTTTTTCCTGATCCTGTAACGGCTGATCTCAACACCTCTTGTACTGATATTCATAAGTGTAGCTATCTCTTTGCTTGAAATATTCATACGAAGGTAAGCACAAAGGCTAAGTTCTCTCGGGGTGAGGTCAGGGTACTTTTCAATAAGTTTTTTAAACAATGCTTCGTGAACCTGCTCTACGTGCGTGTTAAAAACCTGCCATTGTTTTTCATTATCAATTTCCTTCCCTATCCGCTTGATTGTTGAACCAATCTCATTTTTCATCGGTTCGTCAGCAATCGCATTTCGTATCTTATTCAGGTCGTTTTTGAGTTTAGTAAGTATCTCATTTTTCTGAATAATGAGCATCGTGGAATTGGCCAGTTCTTTTTCCTTATGGATCATCTCCATATTAAGTGCCTCATTTCTAAGCCTTATCATCTCTTTCTCAGCGATAAGAGCATCCTCTTTAAGTACCTGTTCACGTTCCCTGAACTTGTTCTTTTCTTCCAATTTTTGCTTTTGCAATGATCTTTCGACCCGCCGGTTTACCAACCTGTAAACGATCATTGCGATTACAGCAATAATAATCATGAATATCACCAATGAGAGATTCGTCAGATACCAGGGAGGAAGTATCCGGAATTTGTAAGATAATTCTTTAGTAACTACCCCGCTTACAGTTCTTGCTTTCAACCTGAACTTATACTCGCCGGCCGGCAGGTTGGTATATTCTTTCTTGTTTTGTTCCGTCCAGGGTGACCAGTCGCTGTCAAATCCATCAAGCTTGTACTGAAAGTTGATGCCGCTTTCTGTATAGCGGCTTGCAGCAAATGAGATGGTTATCATATTGCCGTCGTGCCTGAATTCCGGAATTATATCCTGGTTGAGCATTGTACTGTTATACCGGTATTGTCCTTCTGATGTATCTCCCGAATGAAGTTCACTGATATGAAGAGCAGGTATCATGTTGTAATTCATGTACTTACCTGCAAGATAATGAGCGAATCCACCTTCAACACCGATAATTACATTGTTTTCATCCAACGGATTGATATGTCCATAGGAAGGAATCACCTGGCCTTTAAGTTCAAGAAAAGGTGCTGTAATATTCTTCAGCGTTCCGTCTTCCTGTATTCTCAAAACACCTGGTTGATGGTCATAATAGTACCAAATGTTTCCATCATTATCCTGTATTATATAATCATAGAGTTTGCCGTTGGGTAAAAGTCTGCTAAACTGGTCATCCGGCAGGAAATTTCCTGATTTTTCGTTGTAACGGTAAATGCCCTGGCGGGTTGTAACAACAATACCCGATTGAATTTTAAACAGGTTGTTTCCGATTGCAGAAGGAAGCCCCTCTTTTTCGCCGTAAAACCGGCTCTGAGTCACGCTTCTCCAGGCTGAATCGGCATGAATCCTGAATATTCCTTTATACCCGTGGCTTATCCAGAGGTCACCTGTTTCATCCATTGCAAAATAATGCGATGACTGGTTAAACCCTTTTAATTCGTTGCGGTAAACCCACGTCGTACCTTTTTTTTCAAGCACCGAAATGCCTGAATAATGGCCGACCAGCAGCAAAGGTTTCTTATTGCTGACATTCAATACACTCCAGCCTCCGCTGATTGGTGAAACCTTCACTGCCTTCTCACCTGATATCTGAAAGACTCCAAAGTTGTGCCCGCAAAGCAGGTCGTCACCTATTTTGGTAAGACACCATACCTGCCCTTCCGTTCCTTCAATCAGGTGAAAGTCTTCCTTCTTTTTAAGCGGGTCAATAAATTTTTCCCAGTCAATACAAAACAATCCCTGGTTAGTCCCAAGGTAGAGTTTGCCCTTGTAAAGTGCAGAAGCATAACCCGAGCCAATATCGAAGTAGTTTTGGATGTATGTGTGCGGCGAATTAAAATGGACAATCGAGATGCCATTATCAAGGCCAAGCCAGATATCACCCTGCCTGTCGCTTCCGATACAAAGGACTGTGTTGTTAAGAATCCCCCGTTCCTTGTTAAGTTCAAGAATAATTTTACCTGAAGTATCGGTAAGAATGAGTCCGTTCTGAATGGTGCCAAAAGCAAAATATTCGTTTCTGATTTTCGCACCTGAGAACATCTGGTACTTCTTAAGTAACTCATTTACAGGTTTATTCCATGGTTCAATTTTCTCTCCATCATAGCGAAAAACGCCCCGTTTAGCTGTTCCTATCAGCACCTGGTCATCATTAAGGGGCATGATCGACCAGATTTCGGTACCTGAAAAAAAACCTCCGCCCGGCACCTGCCGAACTTTGCCATCACGTATCTGCATTAGTCCCTGGACTTCATCATAAACCCACAGTATGCCGTTAACATAGTATGAAAAATGAAATTTTGACCGTGGGTAAACAATATCGATCCGGTTACCATCAAAAATAAAGATTGCCCGGAATGATTGAAATACTATTCCCTGGCTTGTCTTATGGATGCGCCAGATTTCATCAAAATCGTTCATCCTGCCCTTGAGCAGCGGAATGAGTGAATGAAATTTTAATTCTCCGCTTTTGTCGGGCTCATAATACCCGAATTTGTTATAAGCTCCGACATAGATCTTGTTTCCGTCGATGCATAATGAGCGGTAAATCAGCTCCATATCGCGGTATTTTGCCCAGTGCCCGCCGTCAAATTCAAGTAATCCGTCGTTATTGGCGAAATACATACAACCATTGGGTGCCTGTCCCAGCGACCAGTTCTGTGTTCCACCCTTATACTCCGTGCGTAAATAATTGGTAATGCCTGGTAACCCATAACGAATGCCCTGGGCCGAAGCCATGTGGAAATTGGCTGATATAATCAACAATATCAGGCAAGTATATCTTTTAATTACCCTGATTATCATAATTTACGGTAGAATACCGGGTTCGGTAATTGGCCGGACTGTTAAGGAGAGTTTTACTTTGGTGAGATTTCATCAACTATCTGCCTCCGGGAGGGCAGTTCTCCAGTAAGAATTTAAGGCAGGTCGTTTTCAGGTGTTCCCGTGTGCCTTCACCTTCATATATGCCATGCGAACGCATTGGATATGACATCAATTGAAAAGGTTTGTTATACCTGATAAGTTCGTTGATCAGTTTCTCGGCATTGGCATAGTGAACATTGTCATCGCCGGTCCCATGAATGTACAACAAGTTGCCTTTCAAATTCTTAGCATGTGTGTATGGTGATCCTTTCAGGAAATCATCTTTTGTTTCCCAGGGCACTCCCATATAACGTTCCTGGTAAGTATTATCGTAGGCGAGTTGGTTGGCAACGGAGGCTACCGATACACCTGTTTTAAAAATTTCAGGATACTGAAACATCAGGTTGAGGGTAGATGATCCTCCCCCGCTCCAGCCGGTGACGGCAACCCTGCTTGTGTCGCAATACGGCCATTTCAGCACTTCTGCAGCACCCATGGCCAGGTCGCGTATATTCTGAATTCCGATATTTCTGTAAATGGCCTTACGCCATTCGCGGCCACGCGGCATGGGTGTGCCGCGGTTGTCAATCGATACATAGAGGTAGCCTTTATCGAATATTTTTTCTCCAAATACCGAACTTCGACCGATGTACGAATTATCAAGCACCGTTGAAGAAGCAGGCTCACCATATACATAAAAGATAACCGGGTATTTTTTTGTAGAGTCGAAATCAGCCGGCTTCACCATCCATCCGTCCAGGGTGACTCCATCAACTGTGGTAACCTGGAATATCTTTATTTGCTTAGCTAAAGCATTGTCTTTTAAGCTACTGGCTATACTCTTTTTATCATCAACAGGTTTATGATCCGGCAATGAAATCCATTCCGAAGCAGGCATATATTTATAAGAAGTAAAGGAATGCCTTGCCCACCTTCCGTTTGGTGAAACACCGTAAGAATGTGTCCCTTGCAGTCCGTCGGGAGTCAGGCGCCGGGATATTCCACCGTTCAGCGGAACGCTGTAAAGGTATTGCTGGGTGTGATTTTCAGGAGATGCAGCAAAGTATATCACTTTCCCTGCTTCGTCAATTGCATAAAGCTTCATCACATCAAAATCGCCGGGTGTCAGCAGGGTTTCTTTGCCGTCCATTCCAACCCTGTACAAGTGTCGCCATCCGTCCTTTTCACTTGCCCAAATGAATGCCTGCTTATTCTCAATCCAGTTCCATCCCGAGTTGTCGCCACCATTCCAGGCCGACTCCACATCAATCCATGTTGGATCGCTTTCAGTAGAAAGCAGCTTACAACTTCCTGTTAAAGCATTGGCGATGTATAAGTTAGACACATTTTGCTTCCTCGTAAGCTGCTGAATGATAAGCTCCTGCCCTCCTGCCCATTCCATTCGTGTCAGGTAATTCTGCTGGGGATCGCCCGGAATATCCATCCATTTTGTTTTGGCTTTTACAATATCCACCACACCAATTTTCGCCGGTGAAGGGTTTTCACCAACTTTTGGATATTCAACAGGCACTGTGAATGAATAAGTTGAGTCGGTTGTATTGAGCATGAGATAGTTCCTGATCTTAGACGCATCTATGTTCCAGTAGGCAATATGTGACCCGTCGGGGCTCCAGCGGAAGCCGTCCTCACACGAAAGTTCTTCGGCATAAACCCAGTCGAAAGTACCGTTAATACAGCGGTCACGTGTATCAAAAGTCAGTTGCTTAATCATGCCATTGGAAAGATCTTCGACATACAGGTTGTACACCACCTGGCCATTGCTCCGGTACTGGTAAACATACGCTGCCTTCGAGCCATCAGGAGAAAGCTTGGCATGCATCAGTCCGTTGGTTCTCAGCCCCTTGCCAAGTTGTGTAAGTTTCTTTTGAACGGTGTCGTAAACCCAAACTTCACCGGTTGTTTTGTGATATAATGTTTCAGTGTTGACATTTAATAGGATCACAGGTTTGGCTTCTGACCATTCAAAACCGTCAACATTTCGTAATTCGGGCGCATCGGCAGGAAACAGCGGTTTTAAATCGACCAGCAAAGTTTTTTTCATCGAAGGAAGTTCGGTTTTGACAATTTTACCGGGCTCCATGGTAATAAAACTGTTACCATCAGGAAGCCATTTTACGCTAACCCCGCCGGGTTGTGCAATAATAACCGTAGTTATTAAGCTGAAAATGAGCGCAATAAATGTGTTGCGAAACATAGTAAAGTGGTTTAAATTTCTGGTGAAAGATAAAAAAAATGAAGATCGGATTCACAACATTCTGAATACTGACCGCCTGGAGAGAGTTGAAAATTGAACTTGAATTTTAACTTTATTTGCATGTAATTTCAGTTTAGTATGAAAAAGCTAATAGTTTCAGTCATCCTCCTTGCCATGGCCTATTTTGCAACTGCGCAGCAATATCCTGATAACAGTCTGGGTAATTTAAAAAAGCTAACGAAAGGCAAAAATTCGCTTATCATTGAGACAACCAATGGCATAGCCCAGGTTACAGTATATTCTCCTGAAATAATCAGGGTCAGGATCAATAAACAATTGCCAGCCGGTGATTTTTCGTATGCTGTTGTCGGTCAGCCGGTTGAGTGTAAAGTTAAGATTCTGGAAACTGAGGGGCAAATACTAGTAATTACTGACTCATTAAGGCTCCAGGTGAGCACTGATCCGGCAAGGTTTACATTTACCACGCATGACGGTAAACAAGTTATCAATGAGGATGATACATTCGGGACAACCTGGGTCGGTGAGGAAGTAACTACTTTTAAAAAACTTCAGGAAGGAGAAAAATTCATCGGTTTGGGTGAGAAAACGGGAAATCTTGACAGGCGAGGCGAAGGATACATGAACTGGAACTCAGATGTGCCGGGCTATGGTGTAAACCATGACCCGATTTATGCTTCCTTCCCTTTTTATATAGGCATTCATCATAATGTTGCCTATGGCATCTATTTCGATAATACCCATAAAAGCTATTTCAATTTTGGAGCTTCGAACGACCGTTTCTCTTCGTTTGGGGCTGATGCCGGTGAGATGAATTATTACTTCATTGGTGGCAATTCGGTTTGCGAAATCATTCAAAACTACACATATCTCACAGGCAGAATGCCTATGCCTCCTATCTGGAGCCTGGGTTTCCAGCAAAGCAGATGGAGCTATTATCCTGATTCACAGGTGATGGATATCGCACGAACCTTCCGAGACAAGAAAATTCCCCTTGATGTGCTCTACCTCGATATACATTATATGGATGCTTACAAGGTCTTCACCTGGCATCCTGAAAGGTTCCCGAATCCGTCAAAAATGGTGGGCGATCTTTCAAACATGGGAATCCACACAGCGGTAATCGTTGACCCGGGGATAAAGGTTGAGAAAGGCTACGGCCCTTATGAAGACGGTGTAAAGAAAAACATGTTCATCAAATACCCCGATGGAACCAATTATACAGCACAGGTTTGGCCCGGCTGGTGCAACTTCACTGATTATACATTGCCTGAAGCAAGGAAATGGTGGGGTGAATTATTTGGCGATGATGTAAAAACCGGTGTCACCGGTTTCTGGAATGATATGAATGAGATCGCCTCATGGGGAGCCGGAAAAACATCGTCGATTGTGCGGTTCAACTGGGAAGGAAAGGGCGCATCATACCGCGAAGGGAAAAATGTCTATGGTATGCTCATGGCCCGAAGTACATACGAAGGTGTTCGACAATTAATGAATAAGCGCCCGCTGGTGCTCACACGTGCGGCATTTTCAGGGGCGCAGCGCTATACCGCCATCTGGACAGGCGACAATGCTACCAGTGAAGAACACATGCTATTGGGCTGCCGGCTGGTTAATTCATTGGGAATCACAGGTATGCCATTTTGCGGAACCGATGTTGGCGGATTTATGAATGGTGATGCCAGCCGTTCGTTGTTTGCCCGCTGGATAACCATTGGTGCATTCACACCATTCTTCAGGGTGCACAAACATTGCGATTATAACATGTCGGAACCCTGGTCGTATGGCGCTGATGTGGAGAATATTTCGCGCAACTACATATCACTCAGGTACAAACTTCTGCCCTACCTTTACTCAGCCTTCTATGAGACTCACCGGAGCGGGATACCTGTGAACCGGTCGCTTGCAATCACCAATACACTTGATGAAAAAACTTGGTACTACGCATACCAGAACCAGTTTATGTTCGGCCCGTCATTGCTTGTTGCTCCTGTTGAGAGCACTAAAGAGCTCGCAAAAGTATATCTTCCTGAGGGAGAGTGGTATGACTTTTTTACTGGAAAGCAATATGAAGGATCACAGGAGATAACGATAGAATCTCCGCTCGATAAACTGCCTGTCTTTGCAAAAGGCAGTAGTTTTATTGCGATGCAGAGCCTTGTGCAGAGCACTTCCGAAAAACCATCCGACACACTTTTTCTGCATGTTTACAAAGGAAACATTGAGAATGAGTATGTTTATTATGAGGATGATGGTGTATCATTTGATAATGAAAAGGACATTTTCATGACACGGAAACTAATTTATGATTCCAAAAACAAGCAGATACTCATCGGAGCGCCAGAAGGCAATTTTGCCAGTAAATTCAGCAAGATTGCACTTATGCTTCACGGTTTCGACTCTGATCAGCTTAAATTAAACGAGCTTGAAGTACCGGTTAAAAATCAGCAAATTGATTTTTATACCTCTTTGTCCGAAAATGACCCGTTGAATATTTCTGCAAGAAAATACCCGCAACCAGTGAGGCAAATACTCATCAATAATCCAGGTAAAAGCAATATTGTTTCCTGGAAATGATGTAAATTAAGGATGACACTTTAATTCACAACAAACTTAGTATGAGCCTGACCGGAGCCGGAATTTACTTTAAGCAGAAATAGTCCTTTGCCGAGTTTCTCAACTGGTATAGTGCAATTGCTATTCCCTCTAGGGACCCTTGTTTGATAAAGCTTTTTCCCCATATCGTTCAGCACAAGGACATCAAGGCTTTCCCGCTGATTAAACTTTGACAAGTCAATGGTTATGAAATCGGTTGCCGGATTCGGGTAAATGCCTATTGGCAGAGATGCGCTACTTTCTTCGATGCCAAATACGGTTCCTCCTATATCATCCCAGTTTTGCTTAATAGTCGCTGAATCAAGTACATAATCATAAAGTTTAAGCATCGCTACAGCGCCCGCAGAAGCTTCATTGGGTACATACAGATCATCATAAAAAAAGTTCAGCACACTATCTGCGTCCAAAAGGGCATAGTTATAAGTATCAGTAAATTGAATCATTTCCGCAGCATCAGTGTAAACCTTAACAATACTGCTTGTGCTGTCGCGGGTAACAACATAATAAGTGTACTCACCTTCAATGACCGGGGCTGTGCCACTATATATCACGGGATAAAAGTTCAGCTCTCCATTGTAAACATAGGCGCCATTGTCGCTTTTCCTGTTTTTCCAGTCAACAACCCGTTTCCAGCTTGTCAGGTCATCGAAAACAAAATACAGTTCAATCGAGTATGACTTTTTTATAAAATTACCAGCTTCTTTGTTGTCGAACTTGAACCCGTTGTTTTCTTCGAAGCGGTAAACTGTTTTATCGCTTCCGCCAATTTCATTAAGCGTATCTGTAACAAAAACTCCCTCATTTCCAAGAACTTTTAGTGACGGTCCGTTGCCCTTCACTTCATTGAGCGAATTTTTAAAGTTATAGAACAGCACTGACTGTGAATAACTCATGATTGTCCAGGTGACGGCCAGGATAAAAAGTATCAGCTTTTTCATGATTAAAGATTTTAATCAGTTAACTATGCTTTATTAATATCAGCATCGTCTGCACTTATTAACAGTGTTGATAATATACAAATTTAATACATATTAGTAACAAATGCATTAATTTTAGTAAATATCCTTAATAATTGCCTGAAATATTGATTAATACAGGTCTGTTTATTGATGTCAATCTTCAAATAATTTACCTTGCCTGAGTTGAGATTTTATGTCGGCTACTTCCTTTTTGAGTGTGGCCAGTGTTGCAGCAAATTCGTTCTTCGGAAGGTTGGGCTCCGGCAACTCGGCGCTTATATAATGTATAAACCGCCATATTTCCCTGATGTCTTTTACATCAACATAATACGGATCATAAAGCGGGTTGAGCGAGTGCAGTCTGATCCGGCCTTCATCATTTAAATGGTTTTCAATCACTTTAAACAAGATGCCATCTTCAATCGTAAGGATTATGTATGCCAGCCCGTCGCGTATATTTTGCCAGTTCTGGACAAATTCGCCTGTAATCCATGATTTGTCGGGTATGGGCAACATGGAATCGCCACTGATCTGAAACATGCGATATTTTCTTTCGGCTGAAAGAAACGGTAATTGAAATGTAGGCAACATCCTGATGAACTCAGGGTCGGCAAAGCCGGTGCGGTAGCCTGCCGAGGCTTTGTGAGGAACAAGTTCTATATTCTCGCGGTTTGAACTGTCAACAGTGGTTGCCATTACCCTTAGGGTGCTTCCTTTGACAAAAATGTCAAACCCGCGTTCTAATTGCGATAGCTGGCTATCGGGCAACGCCGAAAGATCCTGTTTTAACAACGTATCAACTGAAATTTTGTAATAGTCAGAGAAAGAGATCAGCACCTCTATTCCCGGTTCGGCCACGCCGTTTTCGTAACCGCTCAGCGTGGGGCGTTTCATATCCAGGGCTCCGGCTACATCGTCCTGGGTGCGTCCGCGTCTTTTGCGCAACAATTTTATGTTCTGTCCGAAAAAATTATCTGCCATCAGTCGGTAGTATTAATATTATGATTATATTGTAATCACATTTTTGATTAATTTCTGATCAAAGATAATACGATTTTGAGGCAGTTAGACAAAAAAGGAAAATTTTTTAAAAAAATCTGGACTGCGGAAACAAAAAGCGACCATGATCACCACCAGCACCATATTACATATGGACCTCGACACATTCTTTGTGGCTGTGGAAAGGCTTACTAACAGTAAACTCATCGGCCGGCCGGTGATCGTGGGAGGCTTTTCCGACCGCAGCGTGGTGGCCGGTTGCAGCTACGAGGCCAGGCGGTACGGTGTACACTCGGCCATGCCCATGAAAATGGCCCGTATCCTTTGTCCCGATGCCATTGTGATACGCGGCGACATGGAAGCCTACACGCGCTACTCCGATATGGTCACTTCCATCATTGCCGAAAAGGCTCCTGTGTACGAAAAAGCCAGCATTGACGAACATTACCTCGACATCACCGGCATGGATCGTTTTTTCGGCTGCATGAAATGGGCCCATGAACTCCGGCAGGCCATTATCAGTGAAACGGGGTTGCCCATTTCGCTTGGCCTTTCGGTAAATAAAACGGTATGCAAAATCGCCACCGGGCAGGCTAAGCCCAACGGCGAACTGGAAGTACCTTACAACCAGGTAGTTCCATTCCTGGCACCGCTCTCCATCAGCAAAATACCCGGTATCGGTGATAAAACCTACCGCCTGCTGCGCTCCATGGGCATTGCCACCATCGACACGCTGAGCCGTATACCGCCCGAAATGGTGGAAAAAGTGCTTGGGCAAAACGGACTGGTGATCTGGAAAAAGGCCAACGGCATCGATCCTACCCCTGTGGTTCCCTATTCCGAACGCAAAAGCATCAGCACCGAAACCACTTTCGACCAGGATACTATCGACATACACATGATCAACGACCTGCTGGTAAAAATGGTTGAAAAAATCGCCTTTTCACTCCGTAAAAAACAAAAACTCACTTCGTGTGTGACGGTGAAAATACGCTATGCCAATTTCGACACGCACACCATGCAGATGAGAATTCCCTACACCTCGTTTGACCATGTGCTGATCCCCGTCACTAAGGAACTTTTTCGCAAAGTTTACCAGCGCCGTATGCTCATAAGGCTTATCGGCGTGCGTTTCAGCCACCTTATCACCGGCACCCAGCAGATAGACTTGTTTGATGACACGCCTGAACTTATCAACCTTTACCAGGCCATCGACCGCATGCGCCTGCGCTACGGGCGCGAAAAACTGGTAAGAGCCGTAGGCCTTGGAATAAGTGTAAGAGAAAATGAGGCGGAATGAATGATGGATAATGGACAATGGACAATTGACAATGGACAATGGACAATGGACAATTAACAATGGACAATGGACAATTGACAATGGACAATGGACAATGGACAATGGACAATTGACAATTGACAATGGATAATGGAAAATTTGATTCTGATGCTATCGGGTGGAGCAGGAACCTGGAAACTGGAAACTGGTCTCGATAGCTATCTGGACTGGAAACTGTTAAACTGTCCTCACATCAAACATCTAACATCAAACTAAGCACTAAGCACCTGCCTCTTTCACACACACCTCCCCACGGCAAACTGGCCTGCCCCTTTCACACAAACCTTCCCACGGCAGGCAGGCTAAGCACTACGCACCATGCACCATGCACTAAGCACTAAGCACTAAGCACCAGGCACCAAGCACTAAGCACCAAGCACCAGGCACCAAGCACTAAGCACTAAGCACTAAGCACCAAGCACCAAGCACCAAGCACTAAGCACTAAGCACTAAGCACTAAGCACTAAAATGTACCTCAACTGCCATTCATATTACAGCCTTCGCTACGGCACACTCCCATTGGATAAACTTGTGGAAACTGCCGCTAATATTGGTATTGAGGCAATGGCACTTACAGATATCAACAACAGCATGGGCATTGTTGATTTTGTCAAAGAATGTGCAAAAAAAGGTGTTAAACCTATAGCAGGCATCGAGTTTCGTGATGGGAACAAGCTTCTTTACATTGGTATTACAAAAAATAACCCGGGTTTCAAAGAGTTAAACGACTTTCTGAGCCATCACAATATCAATGGCACTCCCCTGCCCCCTCGTCCGCCTGCATTTGATAATTGCTATGTGATTTATCCTTTCGGGAAATTTCAGCCCACGGAATTGCGGGATAATGAATTTACTGGGATGCGTCCATCGGAACTAAACCTGCTGCTGTCATCCGGTTACAGGCACCGGCAGGAAAAGCTTGTTGCCCTTTGCCCGGTCACTTTTACTGACGAAAATGGCTATGAACTGCACCGAAACCTGCGTGCTATCGACAACAATATCCTGCTCAGCATGCTCACACCTGATATGGTGGCGCCTCCCGATGAAATGCTGGCCACTCCTGCAGAAATACGGCAACAGTTCAGTTACTATACTGATATTCTGACAAATACTGACAAATTAATGAATAGTTGTTCGATAGACTTCGATTACAAAACCGTTAAAAACAAGAGGCTTTTCTCAGCCAGCGCCTATGATGACAGGCTGTTGCTCGAAAAACTCGCCATGGACGGGCTTTACTACCGTTATGGCAAAAAAGACAAAGAAGCCCTGCGTCGGGTAAAACATGAACTCGAAATCATCGACCGGCTTGGGTTCTCAGCCTATTTCCTCATCACCTGGGACATCATCCGGTACACCATGAGCCGCGGCTTCTACCATGTGGGCCGGGGCAGCGGTGCCAACAGCAT
>DAONEL010000006.1:21643-50629 GCA_035403045.1 Bacteroidales bacterium | reverse complement strand
TTCCGGGCATAGGAAGGAAGACAGCGCTGAGGCTGGCATTGCACCTGTTGCGGCAGCCTCCCGAAATTGCCGATTCACTCGGCGACGCCATTAAAAAGTTACGCAGCGAGATACAATACTGCACCATCTGCCATAATATTTCGGATGGCGACACCTGCTCAATATGCCAGAATCCCAAGCGCGACCATGCCACGGTTTGTGTGGTGGAAGACTTGCGCGACATGATCGCCATTGAAAACACGGGACAGTATAAAGGCGTTTACCATGTGCTCGGCGGCATCATTTCGCCTATGGAAGGCACCGGCCCCGGC
Source organism: Bacteroidales bacterium (assembly GCA_035403045.1). Taxonomy (GTDB): domain Bacteria; phylum Bacteroidota; class Bacteroidia; order Bacteroidales; family UBA4417; genus UBA4417. The sequence goes on along the minus strand of DAONEL010000006.1, from coordinate 50,318 downwards.
GATCTCACCCTGAAATCGCTCACGGCAAAAGTTGAAAACGGAACCGTAAAAGAGGTGATCATGGCGCTGCCGGCGACCGTTGAAGGCGACACCACCAACTTTTATATCTACAAACTGCTTAAAAATCATCCGGTAACTATCACCACCATTGCCCGCGGCATACCTATCGGCGACGAACTGGATTACACCGATGAGATTACCCTCGGCCGATCAATTCTAAACCGTCAGCTATATACCGGAACTAACGGACTGATATAACCGGTTTTCCTGTTTTTGCACTATCTTTACCTCACTCTTTCAACCCGTATTCTGCTATCCCATTATTTTGTAAGCTATACTGCATAATTCACACATTTTCAGTTTAACTACCTCATTTCTTTTCGAACCATGCCTTATTATCCTGACTTAAAGAATGAGATTCTTGAAAGCAAAGTCTATCAGAATCCGCAGAAAAAGCTAAATGAAATTGCCGGAAGGCTGCTTGCATTGCGCAAATCGTTACGGGAGAATGTGCCTCCCAAAACACGTGAAGACAAGCTTCTGCTTGCCACTTTCAACATTCGCGAGTTTGACTCCAACAGTAAAAAAATGGGGCCCCGTACTACAGAATCGTTTTATTACCTTGCCGAAATCATCTCCGCATTCGATATTGTTGCGCTGCAGGAGGTAAAACAGGACCTGAAACCGTTCAAAAAACTGATGCGTATCCTGGGAAGCGACTATGACTCATTCCTGACGGATGTTACTGAAGGCACCGGTGGCAACGGTGAAAGGATGGCATTTGTATATGACAGGAAAAAACTGCAGTTCAGGAATATAGCAGGTGAGATTGTACTTCCGTCAAAGGACAAATCGCCAATGCCCCAATTTGCCCGTACACCTTACCTGTTATCATTTCAGGCCGGCTGGTTCAAGTTCAACCTGTGTACCGTTCACATATATTATGGCAGCGACACCGGGGCAGAATTTGAACAGCGGGTTCAGGAAATTGAGAATCTTTCGATGTTCTTTAAGAAACGTGCGGAAAAGGAAGAGGAGAATTTCATCCTGCTGGGCGATTTTAATATTTTGAATTTTCAGGACAGGACCATGGAAGCTTTGCTCAAAGGCGGGTTTAAAATACCCGAAGCCTTGCAGAAACGCACCGGAAGCAATCTTCAGAAGGACAAATACTATGACCAGATAGTTTACAAGGAAGGAAAAAACAAGGTAAAGTTCTCAGGAAAAGCAGGTGTTTTCGATCTGTTCGAAACGGTGTACAAGGACGACCAAAAAGAGCAGTATTATGAAGATTTCGTAGCGCTGATGACTGAAAACGGCAAACCTACCGACATGCCTGCTTTTACAAAGGCGTTCAAGGAATGGAAAACCTACCAGATGAGCGACCATTTACCATTGTGGGTTGAATTCGACATCAATTACAGCGACGATTACCTGGCGAAACTCATCGTTGAATAGCTAAGCTATATCCTGGGTATCATCATTATGCCCCCCACGCAAGACTCATTAAGCTGCTCTTTATCTTTAAATTGAGCCTGATTATTATTGCAGCAAATAAGCAAATCCGGAGATAAAGGAATAATCCGCAGTAGAAGTTTTTTTATTTCAGGCATCAGCATCAAATGATTATCCGGGCTAATATCAATGATATTGTCCGATGAATTCAATTTTCGCCTGCAAAATAATTCTGCTTTTTTCATAGGGTAATTGTGATGAAAGGTATCTTTATAAAATAGCAATCAATTGCTCTTTAAATACATTACATTATGGCAAAATATGCAGCTATTCTTTGCTCTGTACTTCTGATCATGGGTTTCGGACTGTACGAAAAATATAAGGACGGAGAATACAGCGGTGTATCCCGGGCCGGCTATACCGATGAACCCTATTACGGCTGTACAAAACTGACGGTGCAAAACGGAAGGATCACACAGGTTACCTTTTTCGTCCGTGATTCGTCAAAGCATGAGTATTTCGATGATCGTTATGAGCGCTACTTTGCAGGCAATGATGAATATGTGCAGCAGTGCCGCAACGACCGCAAGGGGGTCCTCTCCTACCCTGACAGCCTCCTGAAATACCAGGATATCAATAAGGTAGATGCCATTGCCGGTGCTACCTGGTCGTATAATCTTTTCAGGGAATCGGTAAAGGAAGCTTTATTACAGGCTGAAGAAAAGAATTAATCACTCCGGCCCTGCCCATCCATTTCATTGTATAATTTTGAGCCGGCGAAAATCTTTCGCGGCTGATACTTTCATCATGTTATGGAAACCGTTAAAATAGAGCCCTATCGTCACGGGCAGGAAGAAGCAATATACCGGCTTATTAAAAAAGTGTACGATGAATTTGTTGCCATCGATTATGTGGATGCCGGCAACCAGTTCTTTTACGACTGGATAAAACCCGAAAAAATCGCGGCACGTCAGCAGAACGGCATCAACATCCTCACCGCCAGCAAAGGTAAAGGCATCGCCGGTATGATAGAGATACGTGACAACAACACAGTGTCATTGCTCTTTGTGGACAAGCCATGCCAGGGACAGGGAATTGCCCGGAACCTGCTACAGACGGCTGTGCACCTCTGCCTGCAAAGAGAGCCGAAACCAACAGAAATTTTCGTCCATGCCTCGCCTTTTTCAATTCCCGTTTATACCAGGCTTGGCTTCAGGGCAACCGGCCTTATGCAGGAAACCAACGGAATCAGGTACTTACCGATGACAATGCCCGTCACTGCAATAATCTCAGATAATCTTCCCGGCTTCGTTCAGTAAAATGTTCTATTCATTACAGGCGCATTCCGGGTTAATCTCTTATATTTGACAACCTTTTTTAAAAGGAATCAGAACTTGTCTGCTGTAAGTATCTGCCAGGCAGTTTCAGAATCAGGCATGAAAAGAGCTATCTCACTGCTGATCACACTGTTAATCCTGTTCAACGCCGGAGGTGGCTACATTCTCTTCAGACTGCAACAATCAGAAGCAAGGCGTGAGTCGCAGGAAGCAATCAACAGCCATATCGCTGAAAAAATTGTTGTGGTACTGGCATTCAGGTTAAACAAAGAGGAAGGGATTGTGTGGATGAGGCCCGGCCGGGAATTCACCTACAAAGGTGAAATGTACGATGTGATTAAATCTATAACCCGTGGCAATATGAAATATTATCACTGTTACAACGATAGCAGGGAGAAAAAGCTGATTGCCGGGTACCAGAAGAGCCATCATTCAAAAAAGGAAACGGAGAAGAGGCGAAAAGCTCCGAATAATCCCGTCTTCTACCCTCAGAAAACTTTGTTTACCAGGACTATACCTCCTACCTGTTTCGATTATTCATTGTATGAATTTTGCTTTACGTCTGAAATTCCCGTTACACCTTCTCCTCCTCCCAAATTTGCCTGAATTCTTATTTTCATCCGTCACTGTTAAGCGATGGTGAAAGGTTTCAGCCCGGATTGCCAGGCCGGTTTCCTCATTTCCAGGAACACGGCAAAGCTTCATCCTGTAAATAATCATTGCTGACACCACTTAACCAAAACCGTGTGATAGCGCCAGAGAACAAGGCCTGTCACCCGGAGTCTCATTTCCACCTTACTAATACCTGAATTCATGAGTAAAAAAATATTGTACACAGCGCTGATATTGTGTTTCAGCACTGCACTTTTCGGCCAGGCTACATCGACCGACACCACAAAAACAATCCAGCTTAAAGAGGTGATTGTTACCTCAAACCGCCTGCCGGTTGCCCTTAAAAACAATCCCGGCTCCATTTCACTGGTTACTCCCCAGATGCTTACCATCATGCCCAAATCCATCGGTGTGGAGGAAGCGCTGCGGCTGGTACCCGGCGTTCGTATTGACAATCAGCACGACGGAGAGCGTGTGCATGTTTCCATTCGCGGACAGGGAATCCTCACCGAGCGTGGTTTACGCGGCATAGGCGTGATCATCGACGGCATTCCTGTGAATGATCCTTCGGGCTTCGCCCCTGACCTTTACGATGTTGACTGGTCAACCGTGAAAAACATTGAAGTGCTGCGCGGGCCAGCAGCCGGGCTCTATGGCGGCGGCGGCGCAGCCGGTGTTATCAGCATTACCACACAAAATGGCGGGTCAAAGCCCGTTGGCGGAGAATTCAGCCAGTCGATAGGCTCAAATGGTTTTGCCAAATCACTTATCCAACTCGGCGGCAGCAAACAATCAGTTGATTACCGTGTGAGCTATTCACGCACCGGCGGCGACGGATACCGCGATCACCAGGCATACTGGAGCAACAAACTATATGAAAAGATCAACTTCCATCCTTCGAGGAACTTCTCGCTCACACAGGTCATCTCGCACACCGATTATTTCCAGCAGAATCCCGAAGGCCTGAACATCGGACAGTTCGACAACCTCAGGCAGGCTAACCCGGATGCTTGCCCCTTCAACGAATACCAGAAAACCAACAGGACAACTGCCGGTTTCAATGCTGAGTACAAGCTCTGCAGCAACCAGGAAATTGAAGCCTCAGCCTACCTGCGTGAGTGGAAATACAAGGAAACCAGCAACCGTGCTGCCGAGTACAGGAACATTACAAATCCGGGATTCAGCGCACAGTACAATCTGCATCTTGACCTTGGCAAGGCTACGAATACCTTCAGCCTGGGAACTGACTTCAAATGGCAGGATATTGCCATGTACAAACTCCAGAGCCTGAGCAATCCCGGCAGGGTTGAAAGCACCGACGAAACCAACCTTGAAAACGACAGCCTGCTGGCAAATCAGCTCATCAGCCAGCGCAGCAGCGGCATTTTTGTCCTCGATAAAATCGATATCGGCAAACTCAGCCTGATAGCCAACGTTCGCAACGACAAAATGGACAATCAGCTAACCAATAAGATGCTGGCTCCCGATACCGCCAAAACCAACAAGAATTTTTCGAAGACATCTTTCAGGATAGGAGCAAACTACAGTTTCATGGATGAACTTAACATGTTCGTGAACTTCAGCCAGGGGTTTATGCCGCCATCAACAGAGGAGTTGGCAAACAACCCGGTCGGATATTCAGGCTTTAATACCCACCTGGTGCCTGCAACTTCTAATTGTATTGAAGCGGGTGTTCGCGGTTTCGTGGGAGAAAAACTCAACTATGAAGTCACCTTCTTCAACATGACGACCGAAAACGACTTTTTCCGCTTCAAGCAAACCGGACGCGGTAACCAGGAAGTGTTCTATGGCAATGCCGGCAACAGCAAACGAATCGGCATCGAAACCTTTGCATCATACAATATACTGAAAAACCTGAAACTGCAGGTTGCCTATACTTTTGCCAACTACGAATACACCTCGGCTGATGTAGATCCTGTTTACACCGATACCGCCTATGTTCTCACAACGCCTCCCGCTTCAGGCCAGGCGCTACCCAATTCGCCAAAGCACCAGTTATATGCTGAAGCAGTGTACTCGGTAACACCTCACCTGGTTGTGAGCCTGGGCACCGAACTGCAGTCGAAATGGGCCATTTACACTGATGCCAAGGCGTACAACGGAGAAATGGACCCGGCAATCTACCAGAACTGGCAGGACGGGTTCAACCTCTATAATGCACGCGTGGCCTATGATTGGAACTTATGGAAACTCAACGGCGAGTTAAGCCTGGCCGTTCGTAATATAGGCGGGACTGATTACATGGCTTTCACAGAGCCCGATCCTGATGGTAATTCCTATCAGCCCGGCCCGGGCAGGGAATTCTTCGCTAATGTGAGAATCCGTTTCTAGATGGTTTGCCTGTAAAAAGAAGAATCCCCGCTACTGAATGTGCGGGGATTTTTTTATGATTTTTCGTTCTTGGTGTTTTCGATGATATCGAATATAGACATCTGGTTGTTACCAACCTGCGATTCTGCGTGTTCTGCATATCTCGCATGAAGCTCGATGTACTCCCTGATTGCCCTGCGGTGAAACTTATTCGGTGTTATCTTGTTCTTTTTGCAGTATTTACGCACCTGCTTGTGCAGTGCTTCGGGAATTTTCAATTCCACCTTATAGAACTTGATTTTCCGGTTTCTTTTCTTTTTTGCAGATGCCATGATTCTGTATTTTAAACCGTTGACGCCGATAAAGGTAAAATATTAATCTGCGTTGTCAATCCGGCATGTTCAAAGGTTTTCAATAGTTATTAACAGGATCTTACTCCTTGCCGGTGATGATATTGCCTATATCATTCATTATTTTACGGGCCAGGGTGTCAGCCTTCGCCATTGAATCGCTTTCGGAATATATGCGGATGATCGGCTCTGTATTTGATTTGCGGAGGTGTACCCACTCCTTGCCGAATTCAATCTTCAGCCCGTCAACAGTGATTTTTGGCTGCCTGGCATACTTCTTTTCAACCTGTCGGATGATTGCGTCAACATCCATTCCTTCTTCCAGTGTGATCTTATTTTTCGAAATGAAGTACGACGGATAGGTGTCGCGCAACTGGGAGCAATTCTTTCCTGATTTCACCAGGTGTGTCAGAAACAGGGCAATCCCCACCAACGCATCGCGGCCATAATGAATTTCGGGGTAAATCACGCCACCATTGCCTTCGCCGCCAATTACAGCGCCGGTTTCCTTCATTAGGGCAACTACATTCACCTCTCCTACTGCTGACGCCGTATATACACCGCCATGGTTTTCGGTCACATCGCGCAGAGCCCTTGTAGAAGACAGGTTCGACACAGTATTGCCGGGGGTATTGTTCAGCACATAATCGGCAACGGCAACCAGGGTATATTCTTCACCAAACATTTCGCCGTTTTCGCAAACGATGGCCAGCCTGTCAACATCGGGGTCAACAGCAAATCCTGCTTTTGCTTTCTTGCTTACTACCAGGTCCGACAAAGCCGCCAGGTTCTCAGGCAGCGGCTCGGGATTATGAGGGAAATGGCCATCAGGAGTGCAATACAACTCATGTACATTCTTTACGCCCAGCGCTTTGAGCAAGCGGGGAATGGCTATACCGCCGGTGGAATTCACACAATCGACGGCAACAGTCAACCCGGCTTTGGCAATGGCTTCCCTGTCAACCAGCGGCAGCGCCAATACCTTTTCAATATGTGTCTGAACAGTAGTATCATTTGTGGTATAAGTGCCAAGTGAAGTCACCTCGCTAAAGCTAAAATCTGCCTCATCGGCTATTCTGAGCACTTCGGCACCTTCGTCAGCGTTAAGAAATTCCCCTCTTTCGTTGAGGAGTTTCAAGGCGTTCCAGTGTCCGGGGTTGTGACTTGCGGTAAGAATAATACCGCCCTGTGCCTGCAAATCAGTAACTGCCATCTCAACCGTTGGAGTAGTGGAAAGCCCGGTATCAGTGACATCGATACCCATGCCGAGCAATGTCCCCGTAACCAGTTGGTTAACCATAAACCCTGAAATGCGGGCATCGCGGCCAATCACAATCCTTACCTTTTTGCGCGGGTTTCTTCTTTGAATAAAAGCGCCGTAACCGGCAGTAAACTTTACCACATCAGGAGGAGTTAAACCGCTGCCCTGCAAGCCTCCCATCGTTCCCCTGATTCCTGAAATACTTTTAATAAGTGTCATATGCACAATTTGGCGTAAAAATAATGATTTATTAAAAACAGCCCTTACCATACTGTAACAAATCTAAGTTACTATAAATCATGAATTTACAGCCTTTCTATGCTTTCGCTGAAAAAGGTAAAATCTAACGGTAGCACTAAAATTATTACCTTTGCTGCCAGAAAGAGGGAAACCACGATGGATTACAACTTTGAAGAAGATGAGGATTACATCCGCGAATTGCTCGAAAGGTTCGAAAAAACCAATTCAGGCAATGGCTCCTCATTTTTCGATTCACAGGAACTTGAGGATATCATCTACCACTATTTTTCGGAATCGGATTTTACCAATGCCAAAAAAGCTATTGACCTTGCATTAAAACGTTTTCCTTCAGATAATGTATTTCATCTGCTTATGGCTCAGTATCTTGTAAATAATGATGAGCCTGAAAAAGCACTTAAGCTGCTTTCGCGCATACAGCCCTCGGAGCCCAACAACCCCGACATCATAACCACCAAGGCCGGTGTGCTTAGCGCTATGCACAAGCACGATGATGCCATAAAGGAGTACCGCAAAGCCCTGAAATATATCAACGAAGGACTGGATGAAATATACACAAGCATCGCTTTTGAATATGAGAGCCTGAACCAGTTCGACAAAGCTGTTGAATACCTGAAAAAAGCCCATCATGTTGAGCCAAAAAACGAAGGTGTGCTCTACGAACTTGGCTACTGCTTTGAGATCGGTTCCATGACGGATGAATCCATCACCTTCTTCGAGGATTTGGTCAACAGGGAGCCATACTCAGGTGTGGGCTGGTACAACCTGGGAATGGCATACAAGACCGTGGACCTTTATGAAAAAGCCATCGAAGCTTTCGATTTCTCTATCGCCATCGACCCGGAATTCACACCGGCATATTACATCAAGGCACAGACCTATGAAAGCATGGACCTTTTCAGCCAGGCTGTTAAGGTTTACAAGCAGACATTCGAATATGAGAAGCCTGACGCCATGGTGTATTATTACATAGGCGACTGTTACGAGCAAATGAAAAAGTACGAGACTGCCATAGAATACTACCACAAATCGATAGAACTGGAGCAGCAGTTATCGGATGCCTGGATGGGAATAGGGATTTGCAGCGATGAACTGGGGCGTAAACAGGAAGCAATTCCTTTCATGGAGCAGGCTGTAAAACTGGAACCGCAAAACGCCGATTACTGGTATATACTGGCTGACTGCTACAACGGGCTGAAACTGACAGAAGAAGCGCTCAATGCATATAACAAGGTTACTGAACTGGATGCTTTAAACCCGGAAATCTGGCTTGATATTTCAGATTTCTACGCCAAAGAACTGAACGACATAAACAAAGCGCTTGAACTTATTGATGAAGGCATAAGCCTGCAACCGTCGAATTACGACCTGATGTACCGTAAGGTTGCCTACCTGCTTGAAGCCGGAAATGTGAAGGAAGCCGTGAGGGAACTGTACCTCACCCTGCCGCTGGATTATGAAGCACATCGCGCACTTCTTGAGTACTCGAAAAAAGCCCGGCTCAACCCTTCAATCATGGATGTAATAAGCACCTATGTTGAACTTAACGGTTTATAAACCAATAACTTTCACTCTTTTTAAACATTTCACCCTGTTCTTTGTTCTTTAAAACTTAACTCTCTCGCTCATGGGACTTACTGAATGGATTGCCACAACGGCAGTAATGGTTATCGGGGCAACAGGCTACCCCGGTGTTTTTTTTCTGATGATGCTCGAAAGCATGGTATTCCCTGTGCCGAGCGAAGCCGTGATGCCTTTTGCCGGATTTCTTATTGTTGACGGGCAGTTTACTTTTACAGGTACAATTATTGCCAGCACACTGGGTAGTATTGTCGGGTCGCTGCTTTCATACGCGATTGGATACTATGGCGGGAAGCCCTTTATAGAGCGCTTTGGGAAATACCTGCTTCTTAACACGCATCACCTGGAAGTTTCGCAGCGGTTTTTCGATAAGAACGGACAAATTACAATCCTCATTTCCAGGTTTATACCTGTGGTCCGGCATCTGATCAGTATCCCGGCAGGTTTTGGTAAAATGAATCTCCTGAAATTCTCGGTTTATACGATTATCGGAGCCGGAATATGGAATACGTTCCTCACTTTTGTCGGTTTCAAACTCAAGTCAAACTGGGCGGAAGTGATGAAATACAGCCATATCATCGACCTTGTTGTGGTTGGAATTCTGGGAGTAGCCGTCATCTACTACCTCTACAAGATTTATCTCTCACTGGCGAAAAAGCGCGTAAGCTAATGAGGCTTTTCGGGCTAACCGGCCATGCTTTGAGCCATTCGTTCTCAAAACTTTTTTTCGACCGGAAATTTATTGAAGAAGGAATAACTGACTGCCGTTATGAACTTTTCCCCGTTTCCGGTGCTCAGTTTATCAGACCATTAACAGTTCAATTCCCTGACCTGGCAGGCCTGAATGTAACAACTCCGTTCAAACAGTCTGTTATTCAATATCTTGATAAGACTGATTCCGTTGCCGAACACATCGGAGCGGTCAATTGTATCAAGGTAAACCGAACATCAGGGACACCGTTTTTAACCGGTTATAACACTGACTCTCCTGCTTTCCGCGATTCTTTAAAGCCATTGCTGAAACCCCATCACACCAAAGCGTTGATACTGGGAACCGGCGGAGCAGCCCATGCAGTGAGATATGCCCTTGAAGAACTGGGCATTGAGTTTCAACTCGTTTCAAGAAGAAAAGAAACCGGCTATCTGGTGTATGATGACCTTACCAGGGAAATTCTTGACAATTTCTCCATTGTTGTGAATGCCACACCAGCGGGCATGTTTCCTGCTGTCGGAGATTATTCCGGCATACCGTATCAGCACCTGTCAGAAAGGCACCTGTTGTATGACCTGGTGTACAATCCTGAGCTGACGATGTTTCTGCAAAAAGGAAAGCAACAGGGTGCAACCATAAAAAACGGGCTGGAAATGCTCCACCGGCAGGCTGAACTGGCATGGCAGCTTTGGAACAGTGATGAGGCAACTCCGGATTAGTTGTTAAATCATGCATTTTGCAATTCACTGTTTTCCTGTCTCTTACGTTTATATCTGCAACATTGGTTTGATAAACAGAATACAAGTGCGTAAGTTTGTTTCATAAAAGTTTTAAGGTATCAAATGAGGAATATTCTTATAGCCGTCCTGACGCTGATCATAACCATTGTCGCTTCGTCGTGCAGCAGCAGGAAAGCCGGCACACCTGAAAAAAGCGTAATCGTAAGCATACTGCCGCAAAAGTACCTGATCGATAAGTTAACTGGTGGTAAGGTAAAGTGTGAAGTGATGATTCCTCCGGGAGGCAACCACGAAACATTTGAGCCTTCACCCCGCGACATGACAAGGGTAGCCGGCGCTTCGGCCTATTTTACAATCGGCGCGCTTGATTTCGAAAAGGCCTGGGTTGAAAAAGTAACTGCCGTAAACCCTGATCTAAAGATCGTAAATACCAGCCAGGGGATTATAATGATCGAAGGCCATGAGCATCATGGCGATGAAGCTGATAATCATTCAGTTGACCCTCATACCTGGTTCTCCCCTTCCGCTGTTAAAATTCAGGCAAAGCAGATGTGCGATGCCCTGTGCATGGTTTTCACAAGCGATTCAGCAGATTTTCGTCGCAACCTAGCAGGTTTTATCCGCGAAGCTGACTCGGCCGACAGCCTGATCAAAGAGACGCTCAAGCCTTATGAAGGCCGCACTTTCCTGATCTTCCACCCTGCTCTGGCATATTTTGCCCGCGACTACGGGCTGAAACAGGAAAGCATTGAATTTGAAGGCAAAGAACCATCGCCTGTTCACATGCGTGAGATTATCGATATGGCGAAAGCTAACGGGATAAAAGCTATATTTGTTTCCAGGGAATTTGACACCCGTCATGCTGAAACTATCGCCGCTCAGCTTGGAGGCAGCCTGGTGACTTTTGACCCGATGGCATACAACTGGACTGAAAACATCCTTAGCATAGCCAGGCTTATGGCCGAAAGTTTCGGTCAGCAGCCAAACGAAAAACCTTCGAAGTAACCCCCTGATGACCAAACTCATACAACTCACCGATGTAAGCGCCGGCTATAATGATACAATCGTTTTGAGGGATGTGAACTTCGAGATCAACGACCGCGATTTCATTGGTGTGATAGGCCCAAACGGCGGCGGGAAGACTACGCTCATCAAAGTACTGCTCGGCCTTCTCAAGCCCGCCAGGGGCACCGTAACCCGATTTGATGATGCTTCTGATGGTTTCATAGGATATCTTCCGCAGACAACACAGGTAGATAAAAAATTCCCGATTACGGTACTCGATATCGTTCTTTCAGGGCTGATGTCATCACGGGGAAGAGTTTACCGCTACTCACGGCACGACAATGATACAGCTCACCAGTTGCTGGCACAAATGGGCATTGGAGGCCTGGCACACAGGACATCCAAAGAATTGTCGGGAGGACAGTTGCAGCGGGTTTTTATCTGCAGGGCACTCATTTCCAATCCCAGGCTGCTTATACTTGATGAGCCTAATACTTATGTTGACAACCGTTTTGAAAGCGATCTCTACGAACGGCTCATCGAACTCAATAAGAAAATGGCCATCATCATCGTTTCGCACGATGTCGGGACAATATCGTATTATGTAAAAACCATTGCCTGTGTAAACGAGTACCTTCATTATCACCGGTCAAACATCATCACTGAACAGCAACTCGCCGATTACAACTGCCCGCTGCAGATCATCACCCATGGCGATGTGCCTCATACCGTGCTGCAAAAGCACGAACACGACCATTCGCACAACCACGAAAGCCATGACTGATACTGTGTTTGAACTCTTTTCGTACGGTTTCTTCCGGAATGCATTCCTGGCATCTTTGCTGTCGTCGGTAGCCTGTGGTATTATTGGTTCATACATTGTTGCCCGCCGTATGGTATTCATCAGCGGAGGCATCACGCACGCCTCATTCGGCGGTATCGGCATTGGTTATTTCCTCGGAATAAATCCTATCGTTGGCGCAGTAATTTTCAGCCTGCTCTCAGCTTTCGGCATCAGGCTTGCCTCCCAGCGCAGCGACATCCGAGAGGACTCAGCCATAGGCATACTATGGTCGCTGGGTATGGCTGCCGGTATTATTTTCATTTTCCTTACACCGGGATACGCCCCTAACCTCATGAATTTCCTTTTCGGCAGCGTGCTCACCGTGTCAAAAACTGATTTGTGGATGATGCTCGCGCTCACGGTGCTTACAGTGACCTTCTTCAGCGCTTTTTACCATACCATACTGTTTATTTCTTTTGATGAAGAATACGCCCGTTCGCATAATGCGCCCGTGGAACTGTTTAATTACATACTGCTGGCACTAGTAGCCCTGGCCATTGTGCTGCATATACGGGTTGCCGGAATCATCCTGGTTATTTCGTACCTCACAATACCTCAAACAACTGCCAATATTTTTGTTAGTGATCTCAAACGGATCATTTTTCTGTCAATCGCCATCAGTTTTATAGGTTCGGTTGCCGGGCTGCTGATTTCATATTACCTGAATCTGCCTTCAGGTGCTACCATTATTTTTGTATTTGTCCTTGTGTTTGCGATAGCCAAAACCATTCGCAGCATCTCACAAAGAGCCGGCCTCAAAAGAGCAATAAGGAAAGCCTGATCTTCCGATTTTTTTTCAATTACCTGTTGATTACGGCCTGATACTTTCATATCTTTGGTCAAATTATCTGTTCGGGATAAGTGTGCATCTCATTCAAAATAGCCTTACTATCAGTTGTATCATTATGAGAAAGTATCTACTGCTTGCCATTTTTACTGCATTATCTGCTGCCTGCAGCGCTCAGATGATGTGGGACATATCATTTGACCACGGGTCGGGGACTGACCGGATCATTCTGCCGGATGGAATTAACGGTTTATGGCAGATAGGCGCGCCCTCCAAAAATGTTTTTACCCAGGCAAATTCAGCGCCTGACGTAATTGTGACCGACACTTCTGATCCATATCCTGCCGGCGATACTTCTTCATTTATCGTTGTTCATCTGGCGCAGGATGGTTGGATGGTGAACTACCCAAAAATTGATATAGGAGGCTGGTATTATGTTAATTCCGACACGCTAACCGATTACGGTTTCATAGAATTTTCACCTGATAAAGGAAAAACATGGACACTGGTCGACAGTGCCGGCAGTGGGTGCTGTTCATGGGGTGCATCGCAGGAATACCCAGTATTTACAGGCAACTCAAACGGATGGAAACACTTTTACTATTGTCTTTGCACAACAGTACCCGTTGAGTTTGGCGATACCGTGCTGTACAGGTTTACTTTTATTTCCGATGACAATCAGACATTTAAAGACGGACTGATGTTTGACGATTTGCATTTTGAGGACTGGTCTGAAGGAATTGACGATAAGCCGAATGACAGGCTGATCAACATCTCACCAAACCCGGTTTCAGAAATACTCCGCATTGAGACTGTCAGGAAAACCGGAAGAAAAACCGTCCAGATTATAAATGTTTCAGGGGTAGTCGTTTACAACAACATGGATTTCCATGATGAGTTCATTAATACCGGCTATTTCAAGGATGGCATTTACCTTCTCAGGTATGCCACTCAGGAACAATACGCCATAAAGAAATTTGTGGTCAGGCACTGACCGATTGAACAAAACAATTAAAAAACTTATGCCATATGTCACCGAAACCTGGAGACGAAAGGATATGTTGTCCGCCATTTGAGCCTGCTCCCTGGGACGACAAAATGTTAGAATGGGTGAATAAGCCATTCATCAAATCGCACGTTTTTAGTTTTTTCTTTATGCCCGTCAATTTTGGCGGAGTGATGCGAAAACTGGACAAACTGGTGACCGCCGCCGGCGCCCGGGTTACTGATTATCTCTGCCTCAGCGACCATACCTCAAAATGGAATATGGATCTTTACCTGGCAGTCGACAGGAATATCCCCGGCGCTGATAATGTGACACTTAGCGGAAAATTCTACTCTAAAGTGTATGAAGGGCCATTCAAAGACACCGAAAAATGGTGCAAGGATTACGCCGCAGTAGCAGAATCGAAGGGCATGAAAATCAAAAAGTGGTATATGTGGTACACCACATGCCCGAAATGCGCTAAGAAATACGGAAAAAACTACACAGTGATCCTGTGTGAAGTTGAGTAGTTATAAAGCTTCTACCCAGCGGAAATTGTCGTAGTGCAGGATACGGGCATCGGTATTCCCGAAACCATCGTTCGCATCAGCTTGCCTGAACCTGAAATTATACTGCAGGCCCGGCTTTACATAACCTGGAATGCAGTCTTCGAAATGATTGCCAAAATGCATTAGCGCCGACAGGAAATAGCAGGTGACATCGTAACCCAGAAAAGCCTCCCTTTCGGCCAATGGCTGGGCGCCATATTTTTCGCGGTACATTGCTACAAACCTTCTGGTTGCATCGCCTTCGTAATTGATAAACGATGGCACTGCCTGGTGATACTTCAGATTGAGCAGAAATTCTGTTTCAATCTCCATGTCTTCCCATCCCGGGATACCAAACAGCACAATATCGGATGATTTGGCATAAGCATTCAGTTTCGAGACAAAAGCCGGCACCAGTGACCTGCTTGACGAAAACAACAAAACGATGTTTTTCTTCTGATTATCAATCCTTTTGCTCACTCCGGCAAAGCCTTCGTCCTGGTAAATTACTTCCTGCAGATGTGAGCCACCGACCGATTTCCTGAGTGAATCAGAAAACACCTGTGACATCATATTGCTCTCTTTCAATGAATTGCGCACCGAGATAATATTAGCATCGGGGAACTTGCCTGAAATGTAGGTAGCTAGTTCTGCAGCGATGGCTTCATCGGAGGGATATGCCTTATAGACCTCGGGGTTGCCCTCAGTTATTGTATTTCTGCGCGACAGCGGGTTGATAACCGGTATCTGGTGCTGCTGCGCAAAACGTGCTGCAATATTGAAACTTCGGGCAAACAAAGGGGCTATAATCAGGTCCATTTGCTGCATCTCACTCTTTTTGAGCACTTTCCTGATTTTTAATGTATCATTTTCAGCGTCAGCATCATACACATGAAAATTCACCCTGCAACCCGATTTCTCCAGCGTATCGAGCGCCATCATGCTGCCCAGGTAGTATTGGAACAGGTCGTAAGTTTTGAAATTTTTCAGCGGCGGCATATTGTCAACAGATGTACTGATTATGCTGTCGGCCATTTCGAGGTTAAGAGGCATAAGCAAAGCCACTTCATATACCTTGCTTTCATCGCTGATACCAGTACAGTTTTCAGTAAAAACTTCTGTATTGACAGGCTTTACCGGCAGGGTTTTGACCTGTGAAATTTCTTTTTCAACCTCTGTTTGCGGTTTTGCTGCGCTTTCCTTAAGCCTGATAGTCTGCCCGGTTTTAAGTCCTTCGCTCAACTCAGGATTAAGTTGAAGCAGCGTTTCTTCCGAAATTTCGTATTGCTTGCTAATGCTGTAAAGTGTTTGGCCCTGTTTCACAACCAGTAAACCGTCTTCGGGAACCGGCAGTTTGCTATTAGTCGTTGGTTTCGGCGTCACATCACTGGTTTTTTCTTCCTGGTTGGTGACCAATGGCACCCTGATCACCATGCCGTTTTTAAGCTCAGTCATTGAAGGGTTCGCCCTGATAAGGTCGTCAACTGTTACTCCAAACTTTTTCGAGATGCCATACAGAGTTTCCTTTTTATTCACAATGTAATCGAGGTACTGCTGTTTGACCGCCGGTTTTGTGATGGTATCAGGTTTTTGTAACGTCGTGGTCACTTTCACTTTTTCAACCGGCTTCAGGTTCTCATCCACAACAGGAATCCGCAACACCTGGTCCATTTTCATACCCTTCTCTATTTCAGGATTATCGGCCTCTATCTCCTGCACACTTACATTATAAGCTTTGCTGATGCCGAAAAGTGTTTCTCCCTGCTTTACAAAATGGAGGTAGTATGGTTTACCCTTGAAATTTTCAATCACAGTTGAACGGGTTACCGAGGTTTCCTGCGAAAATGCTTCCTGGCCGGTTAATACTGCAAACAAAGCGATGATGAGAAGAAAACGATGCATGATTCAGTATAATGAGTTAATATTCAACAAACTAAGCTATCCTCTATTCCCATTCAATGGTAGCTGGCGGTTTTGAACTGATATCATAAACCACCCTGTTGATGCCTTTCACTTTATTGATGATCTCACTCGAAACTGAGGCGAGAAATTCGTATGGCAGGTGCGACCAGTCGGCAGTCATACCATCGGTAGAGCCAACGGCCCGAAGTGCCACAACGTTTTCATATGTCCGTTCATCGCCCATCACGCCAACACTCTGAACCGGCAACAAGATGGCTCCTGCCTGCCATACTTTATCATAAAGTCCGTTTTTTTTCAGCCCTTCGATAAACAGGTGGTCGGCTTCCTGCAATACTTTAACTTTCGCGGCTGTAACTTCACCCAGTATCCTGATTCCCAGGCCGGGGCCGGGAAAAGGATGCCTGTGAAGGATTTTCGGATCAATACCCAGTGTATGCCCTACCCTGCGCACTTCATCCTTAAAAAGACTACGGAGCGGTTCAACCACCATAAGTTTCATGTAAGCCGGCAAACCACCCACATTATGATGGCTTTTGATGGTGGCTGAAGGTCCCTTTACCGAAACGGATTCGATTACATCAGGATATATGGTTCCCTGCCCCAGCCACCTGGCTCCTTCAACAAGATGAGCTTCCTGGTCGAAAACTTCTATAAATGTCCTCCCGATGGCTTTACGCTTGAATTCCGGGTCGATTATGCCTTTGAGTGCTCCCAGGAATAATGCTCCGGCATCTACCCCCTTGACATTCAACCCCATATGCTGATATGATGCAAGCACATTCTCAAATTCATTTTTACGCAAAAGTCCATTGTCCACAAAAATGCAGTACAATTGCTTACCGATGGCTTTGTGAAGCAGAACGGCTGCCACAGTACTGTCAACACCTCCTGACAAGCCCAGTACTACGCGGTCAGTTCCTATTTTCTCACGGAGTTCAAGGATGGTGGTTTCTACAAACGAAGCGGGTGTCCAGTCCTGGGTACAGCCACAGATTTCCAGCACAAAATTGCTGAGGAGAACTTTCCCTTCAGCCGAATGATACACTTCGGGATGGAACTGGATGCCGTAAGTTTTTTCGTTCTTTATCCTGAAACCAGCCACGGCAACATCACGTGTTCCGGCAATAACTTCATATCTGTCAGGAACTTGCAGAATCGTGTCCCCATGACTCATCCACACCTGGCTGTTCTGGCTCATGCCGCGCATAAGTTCCGAGGCTGTTTCGATAAACTCCAGGTTTGCTCGTCCATACTCGCGAATCTTCGAAGGCATGACCTCACCTCCATCGCTAAATGCAAGGTACTGAGCACCATAGCATACTCCCAGCAAGGGTACTTTCGACCTGATATCTTTCAAATCGGGGATGGGAGCGCCCTGGTCCCGGACTGAAAACGGGCTCCCGGAAAGAATCACTCCCTTTACGGTGCTGTCTATAGCCGGAAAATGATTGAATGGATGTATTTCGCAATACACGTTGAGTTCACGGATACGCCTGGCAATGAGCTGTGTATATTGTGAACCGAAATCGAGGATAAGGATGGTTTCGTGCATGGCACAAAGATAGAAAGTATTCCGCGGTTGAGGAAATATCCGGGTTACTTCTTCAAAATCGAAGTGTTATAAGTGGCAACATTGCCCACGGCATCCTTCACCACGAGTTTGAAGGCATTTTTCCCCGGTTGCAGGTATTTATCGTAACGATAGAGCATCAGCCTGTTTTTAGGGTCCCATTCCACAAGCACCCACTTGCCATTGAGTTCGCCGTAATAATCGGCTATTCCGGCGAGATTATCAGACACTGTAAACTTCACCGATTTGGCCGATGCCGCTTTCTGTGGAATAAGTTTTATTGCAGGTTTTATGGTATCCACGGCTATGGCAAAGGTGCCAAATTCGTTGGTTTCGGCGGATACCCGACCTGCTTTATAAATACCTCCTTCTGATGATCTTCTTCCGTTATCCGGGTTAATGCTTACAATTAATGCCTTATCTGCCAGCTCCGAAGGTACTTTTGAAGCATCTATTGAAACCGTCATGTTCTTTTGAAGGGGTGTTTCCCTGTTTTGAATGACATACCTTGCAGAATACAAGCCACTTACAGGGACACTTTTGTTAATCGTCAATTCTAAATCATCGTATAGCGCACCGGAAGGAAAATTTAGCTTCAATCCTTTGTACTCCAGGCTTGTATCCTTATTCCAATTGATATGACAGGTGGTATCAGCATCAGTATATCCTGATACAGAAACCAGTTTATCAGGTTTGCGGCTCATCACAGGAACCTCAAGCTTACTGGTGTTCCCTTTATAATCATATACTTCGATTAACAACTTGTGTAATGTACCATCAGTAAGCATCACCGTGCCATCTCCATCGCCTGTATTGAAAAATGACATTTTGTTGCCAGGCAATTTCTTTGACCAGACAATTCTTTGCCCGGTTCGTTTATAAGCCTGATAATCAATACATGCATTAATATTTCTTGATTCATCAAAAGCGAAACTGTCGCATTGCATGTTGAAAAACAGGTGATTATCCATCGTCATCCTGATGCCGTAAAAACCGTTGCGGTCTTCGTGGCTGTAGGTATAATCAAATGCCTGTACACCAAAGGCAAATTGTCCCCATAAAAACAAGGTGTCATTTCCAGGCAGCCGGTACAAACCGGTTCCTGTATTCTTAACTGGGAGCTTAAGAGGCTCATCCGACGATCCGATGCTGCTGTTTTCATCCATAGGATAAACTTTCAGCAGATCAAAATACGGATAGTATAAATCGTTATCGGTCAAACCGGCCAGGAAAGGATTCAGGATGCGCTCAGTGGAAGTTGTGCGTATTTCGAAATGCAGGTGTGCACCATAAGAAGTGCCCGAATTACCCGAGAAACCGATCACATCGCCTTTTTTCACCCACAGCGTATCCATTTCATGCGCGGGAAATAAATCAACAGCAAACGATTGTTTATCATACTGTTGCTTGTTCACGTATGCTGCAATGCCGGTATTGTATTTCAACAAATGGCCATAAACAGATGTCAGTCCGTTGGGATGATCAATGTAAAGAGCATAGCCAAAACCCACCGGGGAAACTTTAATGCGTGAAATGAAGCCATCAGCTACAGCAAGAATTGGCAGGCCCTCTCTTTTTTGTGTTTTAAAGTCAGCGCCCGAATGAAAATGGTTAGCCCTGATCTCAGCAAAGGCGCCGGTTACATCAAGAGCTATCTGTAAAGGTGAAGCGAAATAGTTCTGCTGAAGCTTTTGAGAATATCCGGAAAGTGCCAATAAGATAGCTAGCAGGAATATGCTGATTTTTAATCTTTTCATGATGCAAACATAAATGTAATACTGCAATCCTTCCTGACTGATTGCTTATGTTTTTAACAAAACGATGTTGATTGAGTGGTAATTCTGCCAGGTTAATAACAACTGGATGCTGGGGACAGAAGAATTAATTATTTTGCTGAAGAAACTTTTCCGGTTACAAACCTATTCATTGCCAGGAAGATAGCTGCTACTGCCACGCCAGCTCCTGAAATCAGGAACATTGGTTTCGGGCCGAGTGTGAACCAGAGCAAACCAGCCAGGCTACTGGCCAGCATGGTAAAGATGCTGGCAAAACTTGTATAAAAACCTATGGCTGTGGCTGTATCAGCTTTTGCCGAAAGGTTGGTTATCAGCGCTTTTGATATGCCTTCGGTGGATGCAGCATATATGGCATACAAGCCGAACAGCACCATGAATTGTGTCATACTTATTGCAAATCCCATAAGGCTGTAAACCAGGGCAAAAACGAAAAGTCCGGCAACGAGGGTTGTCCTTAATCCAATGCGGTCGGCAACAATTCCTATCGGGAAAGCGAGCAATGCATATACCAGGTTGTAAAAAATATATACACCAATCATCGTTGTATCCGAAAGTCCCTGGTTCTTGATCGCCAGCAGAAGGAATGCATCAGAACTGTTGAAAAGTGTAAAAAGCAGCAAGCCGGCTACAAGGATTTTGTATTGCGGTGCAGCCGTTTTCCAGTATTTAAGGTATGAAAGGAATCCCACCCGTTGTTTCTTCGATACATTACTAACCTTTTCTTTGAGGAGAAATGTCAGTAAAATAGCAACGAGCCCGGGTGCAAATGCAATGACAAACAGCCACTTATACTGGCCGGGATAATAATGCAAATATACCAGCGCTGCCAGCGGGCCAATGGCAGCGCCAACAGTATCCATAGCCCTGTGGAAACCAAATACCTTGCCTTTGTGTTCAGGGGTGGTTTCATCGCTCAGCATCGCATCGCGGGCTCCTGTGCGGATACCCTTCCCCAGCCGGTCGAGGGTGCGGGCGAAAAATATCCACAAAGGATACACAAATACCGCCATCAATGGTTTCGAAATCGCACTCAGCAAATAACCCCACCTCACAAAGGGAACTCTTTTGCCGGCTTTATCAGAGAAATTACCGAAATATCCCTTGCTCAAACCTGCCGTTGCTTCGGCAACACCTTCGAGTATACCGATGAGTAACACCGAAAAACCTATTGATCGCAGGTAAACCGGCATCACGGGATAGAGCATCTCACTTGCAATGTCAGTAAACAAACTGACAAATGAGACAAGCAGAATAGTTTTGGTTAGTATCTTCCTGAGCATAATGTGAAAGAAGTTTAGAGAACCAGGTGCTTCTGATTATCGCTATTAATTAATTGATTATCTGTTAATTAAATTCTTCAATTTCATTTTGAGAAAGTAAATTCCGCCATCGCTGCCTTTCTCGAACAGGATACCGGCTTTATTGCGACTTATCAAAGCAATATCGCTGTATGCAGCTTCTCCATCATATGCCAGATACCTGTTTGTCCATGATTTCCCATCATCAGTACTTGAAGATATTGTCAGTTTTTCACGCCTGGAGGTTGATCCCGGATTTGAGAACAGCAGGACATGCTTGTGCCTGTATTTAATATCTAACAAACTCCCCTGGCAAACGGGGTCGATGAGTACTTTATCATAATAACAGGTATCCCATGATTGACCGCCATCCTTACTAACAGCAACAATCCTCAGCCGGGGATCACCATATTGGTTACGGGCATTTACAACTACTGAACCATCACTCAGCATAGCGGCAGTAGCTTCATTTGAACCGGGAGCCGGAAGTTTCTCCGAAACGTGAAAAGTATGGCCATGATCATCACTATAAAAGACATGGGCAAAGTTATCGGACCAATCGCTCCTGGGATTGCCTTCCGAATGGTTGGCCGGAACAATAATACGGCCCTTGTATTTTCCTTTTGTTATCTGCATCGCATGGCCGGGACCGTTGGCATAACCACGCCAGTCGGCAGTTGAAGTATAGTCCTTATTGTAAGCCGGTTGATTGGGGAAATGCACCTGCTGAGTGATATTCGCCGGATGGCTCCAGGTTTCGCCCCTGTCATCGGAGACAATGTACCACACTTCCCGCACTCCTTTGCCCGCCCTGATTTCCCATTCGTAAGCATTGCCTGTGTTATAAAAGACAAAAATCCTTCCCTCAGGATATTTTGGATCAAGGAGATCAACAACCGGTGTGATGTTTCCAGCCTGCAGCGAATCGTTGTCGATGAGCACTCTTAATGATGACCAAGAAGTACCGCCATTAATACTGCGTTTCATTACAATATCAACATCCCCGAAATCAGCACAATTCGTCTTCCGGCCTTCGGCAAATGCGATGAGCTCACCTCCGGGCAAGCTGATTATAGCCGGTATCCTGAAACAGTTATACCCTTCGCTGTTAAGCGGAAAGACAGGCACAGGTTCCTGTGAATGAACACCCGGAATGAAAGCGGGAAAAAGAACCAGGAAAAATAGTTTTCTAAATAAGTGATCAGACATAAAACGCCTCCTGTTTTTAGCCCGTGAGAATCAACCGCCGAACCTTGGATTCACTACATTATTGTATTCAGAACCAAACCGATAGCTTATCCCTATTCCCAGGTTATAGCCACGGTTTGTTGCAAAAACCCTTGAATTGGTCAGCAAATCTTCCAGTGAATAATCGGCCTGCGGAATGTTGGGATTAAGCCCTTTATTCACTGAGGCATTGGCACTTATGCTCACCGATAACCCCTTAACCACCTGCATCGAAATGTAGGTACTCATGTTCAGAGAATGAACATCAAAACCTTTCACCTCTTCATTCTGTTCTGGCATTACAAAATTATTCAGGAAGTTGCTCCATCCGAGCGATGCATAGGCATAGCCCCACTTTTTGGTCACCCCTGCATGAAGGGCAAGGCTTTGTGAATAAACGATATCACTGGTCTTAAAATATACAGTAGTGTCGATGTAGGAATGGTGTGACGGGCCAACCTGGTAAAACAGCGTTATGGACTTTTTTACAGCATCCCGGTATGGATAAAAACTGTATTCAAAGGCCGGTTGAAGCGATATGGCGTGTTTATAGTTATTAAAGGTATTATGATCAGCCGAAAAAAAGCTGCCTGCCGAGAAGTGATCGTTGATGCTAAACACCAGTGTACTGTTAACATTGACCGCATTTTTCGACACCAGGATTTCCTCGTCGTCATAATCGTATCGCTGATGGCTGGCCGAAGCGCTTCCCGAGATCGAAAGTTTCATCTTGTCGGTTACCCTGTTGGCGCTTACGCCGATATTCCCCCACTGGTTTCCCGAAATATCGTTGGCACTCAGGCTGGCATTTACGCCAAGGCGGTAAACCCAGTAATTCCAGGGGTCTTTTTTCTCTTCCGCAGCAGCATCACCCGATGTTTTTACAATACTGTCAGGAAAAGAGATAATTATCTGATCGGCCAGCGGTGTGCGGGCTACATAACGGGTCAATCCGAGATTAAGTGCTCTTACAAACTTTGTGCGATACTCGTCAGGAGTGTCGGTATCGCGGCGGATGAACTGCAATGTGTCATCCAAACCGGCAAAGTTTTGCTGCCCGCTAAATGCAATCGTCATCATTTCACCGCCTGAGCCGGTATGCTGTGAGGTAAGCATTGCATACACATTGGCTTCGAAACGGTCGTTAACAAAATCCACGTATCTTATCTCGGTTTTTACAAAAGTGAAATCACACCAGGCATGACATCTTAAATAAAGGCGTATATCATTCGTTTGCGAATGAACAGCAACTGGGTTCAACAGTAAAATAAACAATGTAACCGAGGCCAACAAGCTATATATTTTATTCTTCTTTCTCATAAAGTCTGGTGCGGATGATCATTACAGTTCCGTTCGGAAGAAATTAATACCAAATCATTGATTTTTATATAATTGGGTCATTCTTCACGGGATTACAAATTTAAACAATGTTCTGATTGTGCTGCTCAAATTCACCGTATTAACAAAATATTTTCATAAAGTGGCCCAACTTTACAAAAACATAAATAAAAGCCTGGTTGGTATGCAGAGTAGCTTTCATCATTTCAGTAAATTAATAGTGAGAAGTGTATTTCCGTTTATGACAACAAATATTTAAGTCAGGCGGAGCATTTAAAAAGTGAATCCATGCGCTTCTGATTCACAGCGGTGATAATGGTCATAATCAAAAACCCTGGGGCAAACATCTCTTTTTCAGCAAGATGTGAATAAAAATATTAAACTTGCTTTAGATTATCTTAATAGTTACTTTTGCCATTGCAAGACATTAATATATAGATTGAGGAATGCAGAACCTTAGTACCCTGGTTACCGGCCTAGCCTTTAAAAGCAGGCAGGTTGCCGATAAAATGAAGGAACTGCAGCGGTCTTTTGATGAATTGCAGAGCAAATACAAGCAACTTGAAGAAAAGTACGAACAACAAAAACAAACCATTAACAACCTCGATCAAAAAATACAAATACTAAAAATAACCCACGCCATACCTAAGGGTAAGGAAACCGCAGATATAAAGAAGAAAATAAACGAGCTGTTGCGGGAACTTGACAGGTGCATTGATCTTTTAAACAACCGAAATGATATAATCCATGGCGGATGAAATCGCGATAACCCTCAATATAGCATCAAGGCCATACAGGCTTTATGTGAAAAGAGATGAGGAAGAAGCGGTCCGCCGGGCAGCAAAAAATGTTGATGAACAAATCGGACATTATGCAAATAATTTCAGCTACAACGACAAACAGGATTTGCTGGCAATGGTAGCGCTGCATTTCGCCATCACCGGCGATGCATCGGAGAAAGAAGCAAAGTTTGTTAGTGAGCAATTGCATGAATCAATGCTGGAAATTGACAGCATATTATCCGAAACATTAAAAGACTGAGGCACTTACGTTCTTTGAAAGCCATAAAGATTAACCCGCATTAATTCATGCCGTTTGGAAACTCAACACTTTTCCATCAGGGATTCGCTATCGTGAATAACAGGACAGGCTGCAGCTACTTTGTAGTACCCTCCCAAGAGGGATAACAGCAGAAGCCCGACGATTCGCAGCTACCCTAAACCTATCGTTTTGGGGTTTCCCAAAACACTGGATTAATAGCGGGTTTTCTTTTTTCTGTTTCCTGCCCGGCATATGTTTCACCTTTAACCAACACCGCCATGGGCACTATAATGCTGATTGCAATCGGGCTTGTGGGAGGAGGAGCGCTTACGCTGGTTCTTGCGACAACACTTATGCGCAAAGCCATCGAAAAAAAGAGCATCCACCTGCTGCAGGACGCCGAAGAAAAAGCTGAAGTCGTCAGAAAGGAAAAGATACTTCAGGCTAAAGAAAAATTCCTTCAACTTAAATCAGAACACGAAAAGGTAATCAACGAACGCAATAACAACGTTGCAAAAGCTGAAAACCGTATCAAACAAAGAGAACAGCAACTCTCACAGAAACTCGAAGAAACACAGAAAAAACAAAAAGAAGTCACCGATCTCCAGGTAAGCCTGGAACAACAAAAAGAAATCCTCAATAAAAAACAACAGGATATTGACCGTGAGCACAAGCTCACTATTGAAAAACTTGAAGCCATTTCGGGAATTTCAGCCGATGAAGCCAAAACCCAACTGGCTGAAGCACTGAAAGATGAAGCCAGAGCAGAAGCCATGGTTCAGATCAACGAGATTGTTGAAGATGCCAAGCTGAAAGCCAATTCCGAAGCCAAGAAAATTGTTATCGAAACCATTCAGCGGACAGCCGCCGAACATGCCATCGAGAACACTGTTTCGGTTTTCAACATAGAAAATGAAGAGATCAAAGGCCGGATCATCGGTCGTGAAGGCCGGAACATCCGCGCTCTTGAAGCACTTACCGGCGTTGAAATCATCATTGACGATTCACCTGATGCTATTATTCTATCCGGTTTCGATCCCATCCGTCGCGAAATAGCGCGCCTTTCACTACACAAACTGGTCACCGATGGCCGTATTCACCCGGCACGTATCGAAGAAGTGGTTGCCAAAACCAAGAAACAGATCGAGCAGGAAATAATCGAGACAGGTAAACGCACCGCCATTGACCTTGGTATTCATAACCTGCATCACGAGCTCATCCGGCTTATAGGGAAAATGCGCTACCGTTCTTCTTATGGGCAAAACCTGCTGCAGCATTCACGCGAAGTAGCCAATCTCTGCGCCACAATGGCTGCCGAACTGGGACTCAATGTCAAAAAAGCCAAGCGTGCAGGCCTGCTCCACGATATAGGCAAAGTGGCTGAAAATGAGGCTGAACTGCCACATGCAATTCTCGGCATGAAGATTGCCCAGCAATTCAAAGAACAGCCTGATATCTGCAACGCCATTGGTGCACACCACGATGAAGTAGAAATGGAATCACTCATTGCACCCATTGTCCAGGTTTGTGATGCCATATCAGGCGCACGACCCGGCGCAAGGCGTGAAGTGGTTGAAGCCTATATTCAGCGCCTCAACAAACTGGAAGAACTCGCCCTCACCTACCCCGGTGTTGTAAAGACCTATGCAATACAGGCCGGCCGCGAATTACGCGTTATCGTAGGCGCTGACAAGGTTAGCGACGAAGAATCGAACCAGATATCATACGATCTTTCGAAGAAAATTCAGGAAGAAATGACCTATCCTGGGCAGATAAAAATCACTGTGATACGGGAAACCAGAGCCATCAGCTACGCAAAATAAAGAACTGAAATAAGACCGGGACCTGGCAGGTTTTCATATCCTGCCAGGTTTTATTATTAACTATACCGAAGGTGAATAGCCAATATCTAGCCCTGCTTAAAAAGCTGCTTCCCGGACTGCTGCCGATCATCATTTTCATCCTTGCTGACGAAATATGGGGCACAAAGGTTGGACTTGCAGTGGCCATTGCATCAGGAGTTATTGAACTCGTTTTTACCTATTACAGGGAAAAACGGTTTGACAAATTCATCCTTTTTGATACAGCTTTGCTGGTTGTGATGGGTGGCATCTCACTGTTACTCGACAACGACATTTTCTTCAAACTCAAACCGGCATTCATTAACCTGATTTTCTGCATCGTATTAGGTCTTTCAGCATTTTCAGGAAAAAACCTGATGCTTCTTTATTCGCAACGTTATTTTAAAGATATAACCTTCGGCCCTGAACAGCAGCAGGCTATGCAGAAAATGGTCAAACTGATGTTCTGGTTCATGAGCGCCTATACATTGCTGGTATTATACTCAGCAATTTATATGAGTAAAGAAGCCTGGGCGTTTATCAGCGGCGGACTTTTTTATATTCTTTTCGGGGTGATGATAGTTTGGCAGTTTATTGTTAACCGTTTAAAAAGCAAGAAATTATCAGCCGAAGAGTGGCTGCCTTTGGTTGATGAAGAAGGAACGATCATTGGCAAAGCACCCAGGTCAGCGGTACATAAAGGACCCGGAAAACTGCATCCCGTCGTCCATCTTCATGTAATTAATCATAAAGGCGAAATTTTACTTCAGAAAAGAGCTTCGAACAAACTTGTACAGCCCGGTAAATGGGACACTGCGGTGGGTGGCCATATTTCGTTCGGTGAAACCATTGAGCAGTCGATGCAGCGTGAAGCTTTTGAGGAAATCGGACTTAAAGATTTCGAAGTGCAGCCGGTAGCCCGTTACCGCTGGGACACTGAAATAGAATCGGAGCTTTCGTTCTCATTTTTCACAGTCAACGACGGGCCGTTTAACTTTGATCCCGGCGAAGTTGAGGATGGCCGTTTCTGGACACTCCGGGAAATTGAATCTTCGCTGGGCAAGAATATTTTCACTCAAAACTTCGAAAAAGAATTCGGTATCCTCAAATCCACAATATTCCAGCCAAAAAAAAAGATTGATACTATATGAAAAACATCAGGGAGCAGCTTCACAAAATCCAGAAACATGGAAATCCCCAATTCTCAAACATCAAGCTTCTGTCTGTCCAACTTCTTTCATCCAACTTCTAGCGCCCAACCTCTAACATCAGGCTCCTAATTCCTATTAACCATTAACCATTAACCTCTTCTGCATCAAAGCATTATCACTCCTTCGATATCAAGCGCTTTCCTGTACCTTCCAATTACTTCATCGGCGCTAAGCATCAACTCTTCAACAGTAATGATGATATATTTCCCTGACTCTGAATTGCGCAGGAATATCCTCGCCTCATCGGGGAAAAGCCCGCGAACAAGTGCAAAAATCCTGTGGTCAGAAGGTATTATCAGTTTAAACAGATATACCGATGGCCAGGAAGTTCCGCTCTCAAGGATAGCTTTCAGCCGTTCCAATTCATTTTCTCTATCAGATTTTCCCATCTTAACACCCTGTTATCAAGCAATTTAACTTATTTATCTATCTGCCAGTCTCTAACTTTTCAATGTTTAAAATTAATTCTTCACCTTTTCCTTATGCATGGACACAAACTTTCAAACCATCTAACTTTCAATCCCGATAGCTATCGGGACTCAAACTTTCAAACTTTCAAACTTTCAATACCGATAGCTATCGGGACTCAAACTCCCCACCAAATTCCCTACTTTCGCTTTTCTA
>DAONEL010000006.1:6861-21543 GCA_035403045.1 Bacteroidales bacterium | reverse complement strand
CCGATAGCTATCGGGACTCAAACTCCCCACCAAATTCCCTACTTTCGCTTTTCTAAATTACAATAATATGAATCAGATAACCCAGATTCTTGAAACGGCCTCCTTCCTTCAGGCAAAAGGCATAACCGCACCATCGACGGGCATTGTGCTTGGAACGGGGTTAGGCAATCTCGCCAAACTTATTGATAAAGAGGTGATTATCGACTATGCCGAAATCCCGCATTTCCCACTTTCAACGGTTGAATCGCATCAAGGAAAACTCATCTACGGTACACTGGCCGGTGAAAAAGTGCTGGCCATGCAGGGCAGGTTCCATTATTATGAAGGCTACACCATGCAGCAGATCGTGTTTCCTGTAAGGGTGATGAATACACTGGGAATTAAAAGGTTGCTACTGTCAAATGCTGCCGGCGCTCTGAATCCTCAATTCCGCAAAGGAGAGCTGATGCTGATTGATGATCACATAAACCTGCTGCCGGCAAACCCGCTTACCGGCAAAAACCATGAACAGTTGGGCCCGCGTTTCCCCGACATGAGTTGTCCCTACTCTCCTGCTCTAAATAATCTTATATCAAAGCAGGCTCATGCCAATAACATATTGATTCACAAGGGAGTATATGCAGCAGTTCCCGGGCCTAATCTCGAAACGAGGGCCGAATACCGTTACCTGAGGCTCATTGGTGCTGATGTTGTTGGTATGTCAACAGTTCCTGAAGTGATCGCGTGCAATCACATGGGATTGCCCTGTGCCGCCATCTCGGTACTTACCGATGAATGCGACCCTGATAACCTGGTACCGGCTGATATCGCTGATATTCTCCACACCGCAGGGCTGGCAGAAGAAAATCTCAACCGCCTCATTCATGCAGTATTAAATGAGCTGTCAGCAGAGAACTTACTCACTGAATAATTCCTTAACTATTCCTGCGTTTCGTGCCGGAGATAAGTATCGGTAGTATTGGTAAAAAAGAAACTCAGCGATTTGTTTTTAGCAATAAAGCCTTTGAGCGATTTAGAAGTGTCAAAGGTTTCTTTAATGTAATCACTTACTTCGTAAAGATTCAAGTGGTCGGTATTGGCATCATAAGAGTACTTATAATAATAGTAAGAGGTTGAACCTGCTTCCTTTACATTCATAAAAACATCTCCGTCAACATTGCTCAGGGTAATATCATAGTATGTAAGATGATCATCGGAATCATCGGTTCCCGGTTCAAATTTTGAAACAGTAGCATGAAATTTATCTTCCGATGTGATGGAGAATGTTGTAGGTTCAGTTTCGTCGGTGTCACTCACTTTTATCCAGGTGCCCAGCATCTTATCCGGAATCGGGACAGTGCCGTTATCAATGGGAACACTCCCTGAGAACGGGCATCCGCTAAGGAGAATTACGATTCCTAGTAAGGCTAATGAGCCTGCTGCTTTCTGAAACAAACTGCTTTTCATGGTTATTGGTTCGGTTTAATAGGTTTTACAGGAATTCAAAAGTAAAAAAACATATGGAATAAAATTTCTTTTTTAGAATTATTCAAAATAATATTATTTTTAACACCAAAATCAGGTATAAATCAACCTAATAAACATGAAAACTTCTACCCTGCCAAAATTCTTTTTCTTCGCACTTCTTGTTTTCTCAACTATTCAAACCGCTACAGGACAGCCGGCAACCTATGATAAAAATAAGAATCATGATCCCATGATAATGAAACCGGGTTATGATCCTTCGACTGAAGGCCAGCTTCGCTCCTCGGTGGTTACCGACAATGATTATGACAATTTTCTGCTCGGGCGTGATTTTTCTGAGTGCAGCATAACGAATAACCCGCTGAATCCTTTACAGTATTATGCTACATGGAACTCAACCTCGCAAGCCGGAGGCAAAGGGTATTACACAAACGACGGGTACAACTGGACCGCTAAAAATCCAAGCTGGACGAATATGATGGGCGATGTTGTTGTGACATACGACGGGCAGGGACGCTTGTATTATCAGAATATGTATGGAAATATTGACGGATCAAAAGTTGCAATTTCTGACGACAATGGCGACTCCTGGACCAGTTTCAGCAATGCAATTGTAGGCGTTGACAAAAACTGGATTGCAGCCGACCAAACCGACGGACCGTTTGCAAACTATGTTTTCAATACAATGACCGCAAATTCCGGGGGAAACTTCTCCCGCAGTACAGATCGCGGGTCCTCATATCAAAACACTAAGAATTTCTCTACACAGAGCCTCCCGGGTATGATGGCAGCTGTTGGACCTGACGGAAACACCAATGGAGGCTCGGTGTTTGTTGTGACCAACAATGGCAGTTCATTTGCAGCAAATTACACCTTTTACCAATCGACCGATGGTGGTGCTACATTCACAATGAAATCGCAGCAACAATTTGCCAACTATGTGGGAACCAACGTGAATGGCCGAAATTCTGTCCAAAACATGCGTACCAGGCCTTACCCATTTATTGCTTGTGATAACTCCGACGGCCCGCATCGCGGAAGACTTTACCTTGTGTATGCATCAAACAATCCTGCCGGAAATGCAAAAAAACCTGATATTTTCTGCCGCTATTCCGACGATGCAGCTGTAACATGGTCATCAGCCGTTGTTGTGAATGATGACCCGGATTCTCAAAACAACCACAACTGGTTTCCGGCCATCTGGTGTGATAAAGAAACAGGCCGCCTGTATGTATCATGGCTCGATACCCGTGACTGCCCCACCAGCGACAGTTGCAGGTTATTTGCATCGTACTCTGACGACGGCGTGAATTTTGCTCCCAATGTCCCCATTTCTCAGTTTAAGTTTAAAATTAACTGCACTACATGTGGCGGCGGCGGAACTCCTGCCTACCTGGGTGATTATAACGGCATTGTGTCAAACAAGTTTGGCGCCATGGTTGCCTGGACTGATTTCAGGGTTGGTAAATTTGACAGCTATGTTGCCTATTACCCAGATTTTGCCATGCGAATTGAACCGGCACTTGATACACTGGAATCAACTGCAGAATTCCTATTCAAAGTGCCTGATGTTAAATCATTTACAGATACCGCATTTGTAACCGTCGAACTAGATGCCAGTGCAGCATCATTGTTTACTGTTCAATATCCTAACGGAAATAAATTGTGGACATACCCGGGTGAATTGCCGATATCCCTGGTTCCTAACGGCGCAGTGCCTATGGGTGATTACACCATGACCGTTATCGCTAATGGCACCAATGGCACTCCCATTCACAAACGCACAGCATCAATCCGCGCAGTTAATCCCCTTCCTCCAATCTGTGATTTTACAGTTTCCGATTCCACTTCATGCGAAAGCTATTCACTTAATTTCCATGATATTTCATCAGGCCCGCCCACCAGCTGGCAATGGTCATTCCCCGGTGGCAATCCCGAAACCTCTGATGTAAAAAATCCCCAGGGCATTGTTTACTCCACCGCAGGTGTATATGACGTTTCTCTAACCGTTACCAACCAGGTTGGTACCGATACACGGACAAAAACTTCATATATCACCATTTCAGTGGTACCACCTGCACCTGAGGCCAGCGGAGCTGAAACCTGTTTCGGACAGCCAACCCCGTCACTCATGGCACAAGGAGAAAATCTTCAGTGGTATTACAGCAATTTCCTTGTGAGCAACGATTCTGTTTATACCCCATCCCAAACAGCACCTGGTACCTACCAGTATACAGTTACACAAACAGTGAACGGATGCGCAAGTGAGCCAACAACCGTGAGCCTCATCATTAATGCTCTCCCGGATGTTACTTTTGCACCCCTTGATTCAATCTGCGGCAATGTTGCCCCTTTCACTCTGGCAGCCGCATTACCTGCCGGTGGAGTATATACCGGCCCTGGGATAACTGCTGATACTGTATTCGATCCAGCGCTTGCCGGCCCCGGAATGCATACATTAACTTATACTTACATAAATGAAAACGGCTGCATTAATTCAGCTGACCAAACCGTGAAAGTATTACCGCTTGCTTCAGTAAGTATGGATGCAGTTCCTGCAATATGTTATGGCTCTTTACCTGTTGAACTTTCTGGCTCCCCGGCCGGTGGTGTATTCTCAGGTGCAGGGGTCGCCGGTACCCAATTTGATCCTGCAAACGCAGGCCCGGGAACATTTGCTATAACTTATACTATTGTTGATACAGTGACAGGATGCAGCGTTTGGACCAGCCAGAATGTGACCGTTCATCCTATGCCTGATCCTCAGCTTGCCGACCAGTCGTTGTGCGGCAACAGGACAATACTCGTCGATGCCGCTTCACAGGACTATGTAAGTTACCTTTGGCAACCGGGAGGTGAATCCACTTCAGCCATACAGGTTGACACTGCAGGCCGCGGGCTTGGCACATTTGATTTCATCGTTGCAATCACGGATATCAATGGTTGCTCAGGTACCGATACAGTCTCAGTCAACTTTTTTGATTGTACAGGAATAGATGAACCAGGCAAGGCGCTTGGTATTGAAATATATCCAAATCCCGGTGACGGCCTTATTTCGCTGCATAGCCAGATTATTCCCGCAGGTGAATATTCACTAAAAATATTCAACGCTTCCAATTCGCTTGTTTATTCTGAGAATAAAATCGCAGTGAAAGGCGAATTCACCAAAAATGTTGATCTAAGGAAATTTGCCAGCGGAGTTTACCTGCTCAGAATCGAGAATTTATCCGGCTCCTGGAGCAAACAGTTTATCATCAAGAAATGACTTTGATAGATTTACACTTCAAAGCCGCCTTAAACGGGCGGCTTTTTTAGTGGATAATTCCCAAATAACTATCTCTATTGTTCTGATAACCAATGATTTTTTTTAATTTTCATATACAGTTTTGCTGATTTTTTATTAACTTAGCACATGTTTAAATTCCAGGAATTATGAGAACAAGAATCATTATGCTGGTCATTGCCCTGTCACTCTTCTCAATAGGATGCAAAAGGGGAAATAACGATAAACAAACGACACAACCAGATCAGCAACTCACTGGAGATATTTCCATTTCCGGTGCCTGGGCTCTGGAACCATTGATGAATGTATGGGCAGCAGAATTCACCAAATTAAATCCCGAACTTAAGATCAGTGTCATTGCCAATGGGACAGGTGCCGGCTTGAAAGATCTGAACGAAGGGAAATCTCAGATCGCTATGGTATCAAGGGAATTGCTGCCTGATGAAGAAGCTGCTGAGCTCTGGAGTGTTTCGGTAACCAAAGAAGGTGTGCTTCCAATAGTTAATGAAGCAGTTCCTCAATGGGAAAAGCTGAAAGCCGAAGGCATCACGCGAGATAAACTTCAGCGAGTATTTTCGGGAAGTATATCTTTAACATGGGGTGAGCTGACAAGCACTGATGATGGCACACCTGTTGTTTGTATAACCCGGTCCGATGAGTCAGGTGCTGAACTGATCTGGGCCAAATACCTTGGGATAAGTATTGACCAATTAAAAGGAACTGAAATGCCCGGTGACACCGGAATGATAGCAGAGATAACAAAGCAAAAAGGAGGATTGGGGTTCTGCAATGCACATTACGCCTACGACCAGTTGAATAACAAGCAGACTGCAAACCTCAGGGTATTGCCGATTGACATCAACAAAAACGGGAAGATTGATGATAAGGAAAATTTTTATGATAACCTGGAGAACCTGCACAGGGCTGCATATCTTGGAACATTTCCGTCATCGCTTTGCCGCAATCTTCAACTGGTTATGAAAGCCAAGCCCGATGATCCGAATGTTAAGGCCTTTGTCGAATGGATATTAACCGACGGGCAGGAAATAGCCTTAAAGAACGGCTACTGTGAAATACGAAAGTGCGAAGCTAAGGAAGCATTAGAAAAGCTCAAATAAAACTTTAATAAGGATTTATACTAACACTTCCCTGTATCTTCCGGGCAGAAATGTCAAATCACTGAACAAATCACAGTGATAACTGTCTATTACGTTATCAATACCGCTAATTTTCAATAACTGGAATTTGGCTGGAAATTTGACTTTATAAAAATCACAAAGATAAAATGACACCCTTTTTCTCAAAAAAAGTCAATCTTGACTTTGACACCACCATTCAGAAAGTGACAGAACTGCTTAAATCTCAAGGTTTTGGCATCATCACCCAGGTAGATGTTAAGGATACATTGAAAAACAAAATTGACATTGATTTCAGGCCATACAGGATACTTGGAGCATGTAATCCTAAATTTGCACATAAGGCATTGACTACATTCGATAAAGCAGGTATTATGATGCCTTGCAATGTAGTTGTTCAGCAACATGAGGACGGAACTGTGGAAGTCACCCTGGTAAATCCGGAATCGATGGTAAGAAGTATGCCGGACTCAGGCCTTAATGATTTTGCCTGTGAAGTGACTGAAGTGATGCGAAAGGTTTTCAAAGAATTATAGCCGCCTGTTTCAACTTTCTTCAGCAAAGAGCTTTGAGCAGAATCGATGAATTTCCTTTATAAAGGGCAGAACATCAGAATGATACTTTTAGCGATACATTAAAATTACGGCCCATACTCCAGAACCCGGTGAAAGTGTCAATTGTATGGTCTGATCCATCATCGCCACGCACCTGTGTTATTTTATTGAAGATATTCTGGCAGCTAAATTGCAGCTGAGATGAAGTATTGTTCACCATGAAGTTATACCCAAGATAGACATCCGCTATGGTATAAGCCGGCAGCCTGTATGGCTGCAGGTCATCACCGGGATCAGTGCGGAGCGCAGGGTCAAAATTGGCATATAAGCGATCGAAATACAGCCAATCGGCCACCAGGCCGAAATCATTCCAAAACTTGTACTCTGCATGAATCCCCACCTGGGTTTGCGGGGCGTCACCAACATATAATCCTTTGGCGTAAACCTTCATATCATCGACAAGCACCTGGTTATCATCGTAAATGCTGGCGCTTACATTATTCATCCATTTCCAGCTACCCAGTGAAATTGTCAGACCAGTTTCCAGGTTTCTAAATGGTTGTGTAGCAGCTTCAAGTTCAACTCCCAGGTGTAACGCATTCAATCCTCTCACCAATGTCCGCGTGAGCGTGCTGTCGGCCAACTGTACATTTTCCCGTGACAGCAGCGATTTGTCACGCCAATCAGTTACATAACCGTTTAGCCTGACTGAAGATTTTCCGTTAGTAAATGAGTAACCTGCCTCTGCAGCCCTGATTTTTTCATTTACGAGATTACGGGCAACGGCATTAGAATAATTCACAAAGACAAACTTGAATAATGGTTCACGCGTGTAGAATCCAACATTGAAATAGATATTATTATGATTATCAGCAGCATAGTTCATGCCGGCTTTCATATCGAAACCATTTTTGAACACTTGTTTGCTGTATGGATCGGACGGGTAGTTGTAAGGATCTTTTCGCTGGTATCCGGTACCGGAAACAGTTGCAGCAACAAACATATTAAACCTGCCATGGGTGTAATCAGCCTGCGCAAACAGGTTTCCATACTGCATGATCGAGTAATTATCGACATTGATGACATCGCCCACCATTTTCACCTGTTCCCGGCCGGCTATTCCTGCCATCGACCAGGCGTATTGCTCAATCCAGTATTGCCCGCCCATGAGGTCATTCACTTCTTCATATAACCTCGACCTGAAGGTTCTGGCATGAATCCCTGTTAATATTTTGAGATTTGGATTCACATCCCAGTGAAGTGTTGATAACAGCCCTGCCCAATAATGATTGGCCCTGTAGTGGGTAAGGATGTTCCTGGAATAGCCTCTCATCCATGAACCGTCACCCATTTGAACCGAATCGGGATTCGTAGTATTGTTCAGATAAACCGCATCGAAATCAACCTGGTTATTCTTTCGGAAATAGTATGTAGGTGTGCCATAATTAAATGCTTCGGAATAGCGTCCTCCGCCGTAACCAAACGAAACATAAGCCGACGAAGCCAGGAGCATTTTGTTGTTAATATTCCAGTAATGATTGAGGTTGATCTGGGGTTTATGGTAAAAGTTTTCGGAAAGATTAAACACGCGGCCATTATAAATACCCCACTCTGAGTTGTATTTAACACCGTATTTTTCAATTGTTTCAGCAGTACTTCCATAGTTTTTCTGACCATGCTTTTCAGGTGAGCCAAGCGCTGTAAATACAAACTTATGCTTTGGTGAAGCATCATAGGACAACGACAGAAAATAAGCCCAACCGTCAACATAGGTGCCGTCAACATAGCCCGGACCTTTTGTACGTGATCCGAGAAAAGTAAGCGAAATACCGTTCTTCATTTTCCCTGTATTCAGTTGAAGCGACATTTTCGTATTGCCGTAATCCGAAATCCCACATCTGAAAAACCCACCTTTAGCTGTTGATGTTCCCTTGGTGATAATATTTACGGTTCCCCCTACCGAATTCATTGCAACTTTTGAAGCGCCAAGTCCCCTTTGTACCTGTATTGCTTCGGTAGCATCTGTCAGCCCCATCCAGTTCGACCAGTAAACCAACCCGTTTTCCATGCTGCTAACAGGAACGCCATTCAGCAACAAAGCAACATTCTCCTGTTGAAACCCACGGATTGTCAACCTGTTATCACCGGAACCTCCACCCTGTTTGGTTGCATAAACGCCCGGTGTCATGTTCAGCAACTCCGGGTAATCCTTATTGCCGGTTTGACTCTCAATCTGATTTGCCCGAACAGTGGTTACAGCAACCGGTGTATTGCGATCAGAGACGAATGACGAGATTATCCTGACTTCGTTCAGTGTTACGACAACCGGTAATAAGTATAATTTTCCTGCCTCGTAAACCTTGTCCTCCTGAATCCTGCAACTGAACTCAAATCGCTTATAGGAAAGATGTGAAATTGTTACATCATACTTCGCGGGTAATAGTAGCAGCCTGAAATATCCTGAAGAATCAGTGGCAGCGCCGGATAAGGTACCTGGAACAACGACTGCTGCTCCTGCAACAGGTTTTCCGGTATTGTAGTCGAGTACCTGGCCGGTGAGTATTCCGGTGCTCTGACACAAGGCTGCAAAGCCATTTAACAGCAAAAAAAGCATCAGAAAGGAAAAAGAAATTATTTTTCTCATTGCGCCTGTTTAAAAAAATACCCTGACATCAAATCCAGGGCAGCGCGAGAGAAATAAAACAGGAAAAGAAACAACCGCCTTCATCAAGCAGCGTTCTTTGCTGTCATCCTTCTTTCATCCAGACTTTACTGTCGGTCCCGGACTTTCACCGGGTCAGTTCCGAGTATTCGGAAGTCGCGGACTATACCGCCGATCGGGAATTTCACCCTGCCCTGAAGAATGTTTGAATTGTTATTGAGCTAACAATCCGGTGCAAAAATAGCAATTAAGGATTACCTGCCGCATCTGGACCTACTTTTTCCTGAGATAAATCGTAGTGCCGGAAACAGGCTCGTCTCCTGGTTGCAATCCATTGTATTTATAAAGGTAGCTCAGCTTGATGCCGTATCGTTGTGAAACAGAATACATGCTGTCATTATCTCCCATGATACAGGACGTAGCAGCTGCCTGTCTTTTCTTGGGTTCGAGATACAATATCTGGCCTTCGGCAATAGCATCCGACTCTTTCAAGTCATTTTGCTTATAAACCTGGAAAGAATAAATCCCGAATTCCGAAGCAATGGAGTGCCAGGTATCATTGCGCAATGCAAATATGAACGGAATGCCATTGTTCTCATAAACTTTGCGCCCTAGTTTGCTGACATCCCGAAGTTTGAATTCACCGGCAGAAGGCATCTTATATGCTTTTCGGTAATAAACCTGAGATGCATCATTTTGCCGCTCAGCCTGAGCCTGAGATATTACTTTTTCGGAATTTTCTTTATTCGCTGCTAATTGTTCGGCCATGGTTATGTCGTCGAATCGAAAAAGCTGGCAATCCTCAATGACCCTGATCAGAATGTCAGGGTAATTAGGGTTGGTTGCATAACCACACTTGCTCAAACCCCGCGCCCAGCCTTTGTAATCAGTCAGTTCAAGACTGAATAGCTCAGAATACCTGGTTCGCGTTGTCAGAAACAAAGAATGATCCCTGTAGGATTCTTCTGCATTGTTGTACTTCCGGAAACACTCCTGCTCTTTATCATCGTCAAAAAGATATGTTTCACCCGTCCAGTCTTTTTGACATTTAATCCCAAAATGATTATTTGCATCTTTAGCCAGCGGACTTTTCCCGCAATTGCTTTCAATAATTCCCTGTGAAAGTGTAATGCTGGCAGGTATCCTGTATTGTTGCATCTCCCTGACAGCCATTTCGCTGTACTTATCGATATAAGCCTGGTAGTCAGGGTTTACAGGCTTAACCTGAGCTCTTACTGCGACAGAAACAGCTGATATTAAGATTATTATGGCAAGGTATTGTTTCATGTACATGTATCAATTTCCAAAACACCAAAGATAAATTTTCTGCAGAAAGCAAGTGGCAGAAGTTTGTCATTAACAGAAATGGAAATCACCAAAGGCAATTCTTCTGAAAGGTGCAGTCATAGCAGAAAATCTTTCAATATAATTAACGATCAAATAGTAAAATCTATTGTTTGTCAAGCATTCATTCTTACAGCATGGATGAAAGTTTAAAATAATTAATAATTTTTTTTATTAACTTGTATTATGATATGAAAAATATTATTAATTTTGCAGCATCAATTTGCAAACGACTGGTTATCGGATAAGCAAATGAAACTAAAGAGTTTGTTTTTATATTTCTCTAGTTAGAGGTTTTCTGGTTAAAAATTGGTTAATAATTTGGTTCATGAATCCCCGCCCCGCAAAGGCGGGGTTTTATGTTTAAGGGGAATCCTCTTAAGTTGGTCAGCACATGGCACTTTGCTGATCTCAGAAAAGTTTTCGCTGAAATGAGAAGCTTTGACGATGGTAAGGTGTATAACCATTCTCAAGGATTGCGTTTCGGTGCGCTTCCGTAGGATAGCCTTTATTTTTCCCCCATAAATATGCCGGATAAACCTCAGAAATCCGGACCATGAATTCATCCCTGTGTGTCTTTGCCAGTATGGAGGCTGCTGCTATTGACTGATATAGTGAATCGCCTTTCACAATACATTGATGCTCAATATTTTCATAAGATTTGAACCGGTTACCATCGATCAAAAGCAGTTCCGGCTTCGTTTCCAGTGCTTCAATAGCCCTGTGCATCGCCAGGAATGAAGCGTTTAAAATATTCACATGGTCAATCTCATGATTATCGGCTGAAGCCACTGCCCAGGCAATGGATTCTTTTTCAATCACTAACCTTAACACATTTCGTTGCTTCTCCGAGAGTTTCTTGGAATCATTCAGCCTTTCGTCATTAAAATTGAGTGGTAAGATCACAGCAGCGGCAAAAACCGGTCCTGCAAGGCATCCCCTGCCGGCTTCATCCACTCCTGCTTCAATCAGTGTATCCTGAAAGCTACTTTTCAGCATTGCTATATCAGGTAATGTAAAACAATGACAAGCAGAACAAACACCAGCACAATCAAATCGCTGATCCTGCTTTTTTTGACAGAAATTGCAGCATATGTCAGAAAATATGCCAGCGGCATCATTACCAGGTAAAGCCCTGATTTGAGTGTTCCGATCGCAACGAAAAGAATCAGTAATCCGGCAATGGCAAAGTCGAATATGATCCAGTTTTTGCGCCTGATGCTGATCACTTTATCCTGTATGGAGTTAAGCGTTATTAAAGATGTCACCACCATCATGAAGAGTGCGCTCACGAGGAACACCCATTCAGCACTACTAAAATGTATATTTGACGAGAATTGATCAGTTAATGATCTTTCCACCATATCAAGTCCCTGATTCACAGAACCCTGCCAGTAATAATAGCTGAAAAGATAAACCAGCGGCAGTATCAGTCCGATGATAGTTATAAACCATTCGCGCCACGACGTTATTCTGTATGTAAAAAGGCAAAACCAAAGCCCAGCCATAAAGTAAATTGCCGGCTGGTAGAAAAGTGAAGCAATAGCTATTGAAAACGATGCTGTGAAAACATGCTTGTTAGGATCGGTTTCACCATACATCTTCATGATCATGAAGAGCGACAACAAAATCAGGATTCCTGCAGGCAATGCAGGATGCAGGCAAAGCATTGCCGGTTGCCAGCTCATGAGCACAAGATAGATGATAGCATCAATAAAACTATCGCGTGATAATAGATCATGCGAAGCCAGCAGAACATGCAGCAAAAAAGCCTGGCTGATAACCAGCAGGGCAGCTATGATTGCTGAAACTAAAAGATTACCCTGCAGCCATGTCATGACAGCATCATACAACGGCCCTGACAGATTGGTGCCGGCAGGTGATACAGGCTGGATAAATGCCGGGAACCACAGCACTGTACCAATGGCTAAGAAGATGATAAACTGAAGGAAAAAGCCGGTTTTCGAAAGTCTTTTGAGCATCTCTGTTGCCAGAATTAAGTTACATCAGGTCTTTACCTATATCATTCCGGAAGTAAGCCCCTTCGAAGCGGATTTCAGACACACCTTTGTAAGCCTTTTTCCGGGCAGTTTCCAGGGTATCACCAAGTGCTGTGACAGCCAGCACCCTGCCTCCCGAAGTCAAAACCTCCGCGGCACTCTCATCATAAGTTGTACCTGCATGAAATACAACCGGCAATTCGCTGTTATCGAGTCCTGTAATGACTTTGCCTTTAGCATAGTTTCCGGGATAACCTCCTGACACCATCATAACAGCCACAGCCGTTTGAGAGTTGAACTCCAACACTGAATCTGACAGTTTTCCTTCACCAAGGTTAATGAACAGTTCTAAAAGGTCACTTTTGATGCGAGGCATCACCGCTTCAGTTTCAGGGTCGCCCATGCGGACATTATATTCAATTACATATGGATCGCCTTTTACGTTCATTAAACCGAAAAAGATAAATCCCTTGTACGGTATTTTATCAGCAGACAAGCCATTAACAGTGGGTTTGATCACCCGCTCCTCCACTTTTTGCATGAAACTGATGTCAGCAAAAGGAACCGGAGAAACCGATCCCATGCCTCCTGTATTCGGGCCGGTGTCGCCCTCTCCTATCCGCTTATAATCTTTGGCTTCGGGAAGTATTCTGTAACTTAATCCATCAGTGATCACAAAAACCGAGAGTTCAATACCATCAAGGAATTCTTCAATAACCACCCTGGCTGATGCTTTCCCGAACTTTTCCTGCCTGAGCATTGAATCGAGCTCTGCAGCAGCCTGATCGTATGTATTACAAATCACGACACCTTTACCGGCAGCCAGTCCATCGGCTTTAAGCACATAGGGAGGATGCTGTTTTTTCAAAAAGCTGAGGCCTTCATCAAATGTGGCTGCTGTGAATGAGCCATATGCTGCCGTGGGGATGTGATGGTGCAACATAAACTGCTTTGCAAAATCCTTGCTGCCTTCGAGTTGAGCGCCTTTTTTGCCTGGTCCGATCAGTATCACATGCTGAAGCAGCTGATCACTCTCAAAGAAATCAGCAATTCCCTGTACCAGAGGATCTTCCGGTCCAACAATGACCACCTCAATATCATTTTCAAGTACGGTTAGTTTAATTGCTTCAAAATCGGTTACCGGCACCGGGATATTTATTCCCGTGAAGCCTGTCCCGGCATTTCCCGGCGCGATGAATAGCTTATTAAGCAATGGGCTTTGGGAAAGTTTCCAGGCAAGGGCATGCTCGCGTCCACCTGAACCGATAATCAGAACATTACGTTTATGCATCCTGTTATAAATGATTTTGGCGATTAAAAGGTTAGCAAACCGATTGGCTTCCTATTCCTGCAGGGCACCTATCAATTCCCTGGCAGATTTGAAGTTATGGCGATCAAGATACTGGTTGAGACCGTCAATAATATTAATACAGGCCATAGGATCGACGAAATTTGCGGTTCCCACCTGAATGGCCGTAGCGCCTGCCAGCATAAATTCAACCGCATCGGTAGCTGTAGATATCCCTCCCATTCCGATCACGGGAATTTTAACTGCTTTAGCAACCTGCCACACCATGCGGAGAGCAACCGGTTTAACGGCAGGCCCCGACAGTCCGCCTGTTATTGTGGAGAGCACAGGACGTCGTTTTTCAGCATCAATCGCCATCCCAAGCAGAGTATTGATCAGTGACACGGCATCGGCTCCTTCGTCTTCAACAGCGCGGGCTATCTCAGCAATGTTAGTAACATTGGGCGACAGTTTCACAATCATTGTCTTGTCATATACTTTCCGCACTTCTTTCGTAACGGCTCCGGCCATCGGGCACGACGTACCGAAAGCCATGCCTCCTTCTTTCACATTAGGGCAGGAGATATTCAGTTCGATGGCTGAAACTTTCTCAAGCTCATTGAGTTTGCGGGCAACTTCAACATAACCTTCAACCGTTGAATCGCTGACATTTACGATTATGTGCGTATCGTAATGGCTGATTGCCGGATATATCGATTTTCCGAAATAATCTACGCCCTTATTTTGCAAACCAACCGAGTTCAGCATTCCCATCGGCGTTTCGGCCATTCGCGGGTAGCGGTTCCCTTCGCGGTGCTTGGATGTGCATGCCTTGGTAACAATCGCTCCCAGCCTGCTAACATTATAAAAATCGTCAAACTCGGGCCCGTAACCATAAGTACCCGATGCCGGCATTACCGGGTTTTTCAGGTGAAGCTTTCCTATATCAAC
>DAONEL010000006.1:0-6761 GCA_035403045.1 Bacteroidales bacterium | reverse complement strand
GTTTCGGTTTCAGTTGAAGGTTTTAGTTTGTTACTGTTTTCTGAAATTACCAATTCAGGCAATTTTCAATCACTTAGCTATCGGGACCAGTTTTACTTATTCGCTGCTTACCATCCAACCAAATCATTCACGTTAAAAACCGGCCCGTCAACGCAGGTGGTGCGGTTCCCGGTTGTTGTTTCGGCGACACAGCACAAACAAGCTCCTATGCCGCAAGCCATCAAGTTTTCGAGTGAGACTTCGCATGCAACGCCGTGGTTATTTGCTATCCCTGCCACGGCTTTCATCATGGGGTCGGGTCCGCATGAGTAAACCATAGAGTAATCGCCGATTTTATCAAACACCGGATGTTGGGTCACCAGTCCTTTGATTCCGGCCGAACCGTCATCCGTTGTAATTCCCACCACCCCGTAAGGCTTATATAGCTCAGGTTCAATAATATCGGCAACCGACCTCCCTCCTATCA
The DNA here is from genome assembly GCA_035403045.1 of Bacteroidales bacterium. Lineage (GTDB taxonomy): Bacteria > Bacteroidota > Bacteroidia > Bacteroidales > UBA4417 > UBA4417. Next base: position 6,295 of record DAONEL010000006.1, on the reverse strand, counting down.
GCACTGCTATTTCATTGCCTTTATTAAACAGCGATTTCGCAAGGAGCAGCATGGGTGCAATGCCAACACCGCCTCCCACGAGCAACACCTTTTTACCTTCGGTCACTGAAAACGAATTTCCAAGCGGGTAAATAATATTCAGCGTTTCTCCCTTTTGCAGTTCAGTCATCGTTTCAGTGCCCTTGCCAACAACCTTTATGAGCAGCGACATCGTATTGTCAGCCGGAACAGCATCGTAAATTGATATGGGCCTTCTCAGGTAGGTTGAAGGTGATCTATCCACCAGCACCTGGGCAAACTGTCCCGGCTGAATATCAGGCAGTTTCTCAGGGCATTGCAGTTTCAGGACATGGTATCCGCGGCTTATTTCCCGGTTTTGCAAAACTCGGAAATCATGGATATATTTGGTCATGCAGTAATCGGTGTAATTTGTGCCTAAAATTAGATAAAAAAAAGTCCGCCAACTCAGCGGACAATTGTATTATTCAGCATCTTTAACCTCTGCTGGCGGTGCATCAGGTTGCGACTCTTCAGTCGCAGTTTCCTCAGCCGGTTCCGAAAAATCGGTCACACCTTTTGACACCAGCAGGTTAAACCAACTGATTACTTTACGCATATGCGAAGGGTAAAAGCGTTCGCGGTCATATTGCGGAACTACTTTCTCAAAATATGCTTTGATTTCTTTATCGTCGCTTTTCTGGCCAGGCAGCGTAACTTCAGCCTCTTTCTCCTGCATCAGCCTGAATACCTCGCGGACAGGCATATCGTCGGTATCAGTGTAAATGCTTATTTCGCCAAGAGAGCTCACTTTATCGGTAGTGAATGCCTGGAAACGCTTACCGTCAAGCAGTGATTCAACAATAACCCCAGTTTTCGACTGGGCAACTGTTTTATAAAGCCCCGGCTTGCCGGATATCGTCATATAATCTTTCAAATCCATCGATCAGTTCTTTTTTTTGGCAAAATTACAAAAAACTCCGACGCAAGTCTAAGAACAGGAAGGATATCATTTCTCTTTGATTTCAAATTTCCCGGTATAATTCGAAGGTGTAATTTTATGAAGCTCCTTTCTTACGGCAGCAGGCAGAGAAAGAGAATCGACAAAATCGCTGATTGTTTTTTCGTCGATATGCTGGTTTGTCCGGGTAAGTTCTTTAAGCGCTTCATAAGGTTTAGCATAACCTTCGCGGCGAAGTATTGTTTGAATAGCCTCTGCTACCACTGCCCAGTTATCATTAAGGTCGGACTGTATTTTTTTATCGTTCAGAATGAGTTTATCAACTCCTTTGAGCAATGACCTGAGAGCTATTACCGTGTGCGCCACCGGCACCCCGATGTTCCTGGAAACCGTTGAATCAGTGAGGTCGCGCTGCAGACGGCTTATCGGCAATTTGGAAGAGAGGAATTCAAAAATCGCATTGGCCATTGCCAGGTTACCTTCGGCATTTTCGAAGTCGATCGGGTTTACTTTGTGGGGCATTGCCGAAGAGCCTACTTCACCGGCAACTATTTTCTGCCTGAAATATTCCATTGAAATATAGCTCCAGATGTCGCGGCTGAAATCGATGAGAATCGTGTTAATCCTTTTCATGACATCAAACAGGGCAGCCATGGAATCATAGTGCTCAATCTGAGTAGTGGTGCGCTGACGTTCAAGTCCCAGCTGTTTTTTAACAAAAGTGTCAGCAAAAGCAATCCAGTCAACGTTGGGATAAGTCACATAATGAGCGTTCATATTACCGGTAGCACCACCGAATTTGGCTTCAAAAGGAATGGTTTTTAGCGCCTTGATCTGCTTGCGCAACCTTTCGACGAAAACATAAATCTCCTTCCCGAGAATGGTCGGTGATGCCGGCTGTCCGTGTGTATGAGCGAGCATAGGAACCTTTTGCCATTCTTTTGCCTTCTTCAGCAGTTTGTCAACCAGGCTTTCATACATCGGGATGATGGATTCATGCATGGCCAGTTTAAGAGCGTAGGGCGTTGCCGTGTTGTTGATATCCTGGGATGTGAGCCCGAAGTGGACAAATTCCCGGTATTTCCCAAGGCCAAGTTTATCAAACTGCTTTTTCAGGAAATATTCGACCGCCTTTACATCATGATTCGTAACGGCTTCAATCTCTTTCACTTCCTGGGCATCAGCAAAGGTGAAGTTCTTGTAAATTGACCGGAGTTGGGCAATCTGTTTCTTTTCAATGCCGGTAAGCTGAGGGAGCGGAAGATTCCACAGAGCGATAAAGTATTCAATTTCAACGAAAACCCTGTGGTTGATGAGCGCTGCTTCGCTGAAGTAGTACGACAGGCTCTCTACCTGCTTCCGGTAACGTCCGTCAACCGGAGAAATGGCATTTATCGGAGACAATTCCATAATCAGTTCCTTACTTGATTGAAGCGGTAAAAGTATAAAACCCTTCCTGAAATAGGCAAGAGTAACGGCAAGTAATTGATAATAATCAGAATCCCAACGGTTTATTTATTATAAATACCGAGAAATCAGTCAATGAAGGTCGCTTTTTGAGTATTAGATATGCTTTACAACCTCGATCACTGCTGTTGCAATCCATACAATAACCGGTGGTGGTGCATGGAGTATCACGGTTAAGTCGCTTCATATTTACCGGAGCTGCTAAAGATTTTATGCGTTCCCAGGCCGAAGCTTCATCATGACAGATTTTATTGGTTCCCGCGATTACTATAACCTTTTTGGGTCCGAATATCATAGCCGAAACCCTGTTGCCATTACCATCTACATTATAAATATGGCCATCGGCTGTGACGGCGTTTGCCGAACAGATGAACACATCACATACCTGCTGACGTCTCATAACTTCAATTTTTTGAGCGGCATCCAGGCCCGGGGCATTATGATCGAGAATTGCGGCAGGAATTCCGGAAACCATCTCAGGAATACCAAGTTGCTTCACTGTCTGCGAACCCCCAAACGCCACACTGTCGCCCGGCTTAATCATTGCTGACAATCTCTTGAGCAAATCTGCCTCTGACTCAATGTAATGCGCATCAAAATCGTTCTTTTTCAGTGCTTTTACAACTTTTTGCCCAAGCACTAAAGCATGCCACTCATGCATGGAATCCACAAACCGGTCATCAATTTCACTCATGGTATGTAATTTTTCTTCTGTTTTTCAGATATGGCAAATATACTCTTTATGAATAGCCGCTGGCAACCGGTACAATGAATATCCTACCTTTATGGCGCAAATCCATCCGGGATGATCCTTCTGAAAAAATATTTCACCAACCTCGAAACTGAGCAATACCGGCAGTTTGATGCCCTCACCGATCTTTATGCAACATGGAATGCTCAGATTAATGTGATTTCGCGCAAGGACATGGAGAATTTCGCTGAAAGGCATGTTTTGCATTCCCTGGCCATTGCAAAGGCAATCGGGTTTACTAATAGGACAAAAATTTTGGATGTAGGAACCGGTGGTGGTTTCCCGGGAATTCCGCTTGCGATTATGTTTCCCAGTTGTGAATTCACCCTAACGGATTCAATCGGCAAAAAAATCAAGGTAGTAAATGAAGTAAAAAACGCTCTTGGACTGAAAAATGTAGTTGCCTTGAACAGCAGGGCTGAAGACCTTGAAGGGCGGTTTGATTTTATTGTCAGCCGGGCTGTTACCACGCTGCCTGAGTTTGTTGGTTGGATACATAATAAAATATCTGATGCTAACCATAATGATTTACAAAACGGCATTCTCTATCTGAAAGGTGGTGATTTCGACAGCGAATTGAAAGTGCTAAAAAACTGGAAACATCAAGTTTTCAGCCTGAGTACATTTTTCGAAGAAGAATTCTTTGAAACAAAAAAGCTTGTGCACCTTTATAAATAAGCATTTTTCAGGCTTCCTGTCGCCGGATTTTTATACTTTTGACAGGTTGGTTCGTTATAACATAAATCTTTCAAAAAATAGATATCAGCAATGAACAAAGAGATTGAAAAACTAACTCCGGCTGAGGTTTGGAAACATTTTGCCAGCCTCACTCAAATTCCGCGTCCGTCAAAATCGGAAGACGCCATTCAGAAATTCATGGTTGAATTCGGTAAAAGCCTCGGGCTTGAGACCATTCACGATGAAGTAGGCAATGTGATCATCAGGAAACCGGCAACTCCCGGAATGGAAAACCGTGAAGGCGTCGTACTTCAGGGGCATCTTGATATGGTTCCTCAAAAGAACAGCGATAAAGCCCATGACTTCGAAAAAGACCCGATTGAAGCTTATATCGATGGTGAATGGGTGACCGCCAACGGTACCACCCTGGGTGCCGATAATGGCATGGGTGTAGCATCAGCAATGGCTGTACTCGCATCCAAAACACTTAAACACGGCCCTGTTGAAGCCCTTTTTACCTGTGATGAAGAAACAGGCATGACCGGTGCCGAAGGTTTGAAACCCGGCGTTTTAAAAGGAGATATCCTACTAAACCTCGACAGCGAAGATGAAGGCGAATTGTATGTGGGTTGTGCCGGCGGAACCAATGCCAATGCTTCCTGGAAATACAAGGAAGAATCTGTACCTCAGGGAGTTGTTGCATACAAACTCGCATTAACCGGCCTTAAGGGCGGTCACTCGGGACTCGAAATCATTTTGCAGCGGGGCAACAGCAACAAGCTCATGAACCGCTTCCTTTATCATGCGGTTGAAAAGCACGGTTTACGCCTTGCATCGATTGACGGTGGCAGCCTGCGCAACGCCATCCCGAGAGAATCGTTTGCCGTTGTAACAGTTCCCGCTGATAACGAAAAAGTATTTCTTGAGTGTTTTACCAAACACCGCGACACTTACAAGGCTGAGTTTGCTGCCGTTGAACCCGACATGAAATTCGTCTGCGAAAAAACAGAAATGCCGGCTTCAGTCATTGATGCTGCCTCGGCCGATAAACTGATGAAAGCTGTCTATGCATGTCCTAATGGAGTCATCCGAATGAGCGACGATATGCCGGGATTGGTTGAAACATCCACCAACCTTGCCAGCGTTAAAATGGTTGGCGGTGAACTAAGGGTTCAGTGCCTGCTTCGCAGCTCGGTTGACTCAGCACAGGATGACCTTGGAATCATGATCAAAAGCGTTTTTGAACTGGCCGGCGCCGCAGTGGAACTCAATGGCAAGTACCCGGGCTGGAAACCAAATATGAATTCGCCGATACTCAATACAATGCAGGGAGTATATCAGAAACTATATGGTAAAATCCCCGAAATCAAAGCAATTCATGCCGGGTTGGAATGTGGTATACTTGGCGGTGCTTATCCAAACTGGGATATGATTTCATTTGGGCCGACCATCCGTTATCCTCACTCACCGGATGAGAAAGTAAACATTGCTTCTGTTGAGAAATTCTGGCATTTCCTGACGGCAACCCTTGAAAACGTACCTGTTAAATAATACAGATAATTGAAATACAGATGCCTGGCAGAAAATGCCGGGCATCTTCTTTTTTCTTTAATTGTATTTGGTAATTAAAAAAGGTTTCATACCTTTGCACCCCTAAAATCAGCGAGCAATGAAGAGGACATTTCAACCATCAATTCGTAAGAGAAAGAACAAACACGGATTCCGCAGCCGCATGGAAACAGCAGCCGGGCGTAAAGTACTGGCAGCCCGCAGGGCACAAGGCCGTAAGAAACTCACCGTTTCTGACGAAGGCAAATAATCTGTAGCGGCTGTTGATGAACATCCGCATTCCATCATATTTCCTTTACAAGGAGGAGGCTCTGCCTGCCTCCTTTTTCATTTCCCGGATGTTGTTTTCGGAGAAAGTCGCAACAGTGAACAGCGAAAAGTGATAATTTAGCCTTTTCATTTTTACCAATGAGCCATACAGTAGTTATCGAAGCTTCACTTACGGGAATTGCACGTCTCATCTTCATCCTCATAGTGATTTATGCTGTTTACTCGCTTATTGTCAGGTACATATTGCCGGCACTTGTAAAAAAGACTGTCCGGAATTTCCAGGAAAAGTTTTTCGAAGAAAATCCGAATTTGCGAAAAGATGCTGACCGCGGAAAAGAAGGTGAGATTTCGATACGCCGGACAGACGATGTGAAAGCGAGGCAGATGTATAATAATGCTGAAGAAACTGATTACGAAGAAATTAAATAAACATCCCGATACAAATCCTTAATCCTGGCATCCATGTTAAAAAAGAGCTATCCTTACCTTGTTGCAATAATCATTTTTGTTGCAATCACACTGGTATACTTCAGTCCGTTGCTCGAAGGGAAAAGACTAAAACAATCGGACATCGTGAATTTCCAGGGGATGTCGAAAGAAAT